>NZ_CP133319.1:4570000-4813108 GCF_038811545.1 Rhodoligotrophos sp. CJ14 | reverse complement strand
TTACTCTTCGATTGAGGAGACGACGCCGGCGCCGACGGTGCGGCCGCCTTCACGGATGGCGAAGCGCAGCTTCTCTTCCATGGCGATCGGCGTGATCAGTTCCACGCTCATCGACACGTTGTCGCCCGGCATCACCATCTCCACGCCTTCCGGCAGCGTCACCACGCCCGTCACATCCGTCGTCCGGAAATAGAATTGCGGACGGTAGTTGGTGAAGAATGGCGTATGACGGCCACCCTCCTCCTTGGTCAGGATATAGGCCTCAGCCGTGAACTTCTTGTGCGGCTTCACCGAGCCCGGCTTGCACAAAACCTGCCCACGCTCAACCATCTCGCGGTCGATGCCGCGCAGCAGCGCACCAATGTTGTCCCCAGCCTCGCCCTGATCCAGCAGCTTGCGGAACATCTCCACGCCCGTCACCGTCGTCTTGCGCGTGTCCTTGATGCCGACGATCTCAACTTCCTCGCCGACCTTCACAACGCCACGCTCGATGCGGCCCGTCACCACCGTGCCACGCCCCGAAATCGAGAACACATCCTCGATCGGCATCAGGAACGGCTGGTCCTTCGGACGCTCTGGCGTCGGGATATAGGCATCCACAGCCTCCATCAGCTTCAGCACCGAGGCCCGGCCAATCCCCTCGGGATCGCGATCCTCAAGCGCCGCAAGCGCCGAGCCCGACACAACCGGAATGTCGTCGCCAGGGAAATCGTATTTCGACAGAAGCTCGCGCACCTCCATCTCCACGAGCTCCAGAAGCTCGGGATCATCAACCTGGTCAACCTTGTTCAGGAACACAACCAGAGCCGGAACGCCAACCTGACGCGCCAGAAGAATGTGCTCGCGCGTCTGCGGCATCGGGCCGTCAGCAGCCGACACAACCAGGATCGCCCCGTCCATCTGCGCCGCACCCGTGATCATGTTCTTCACATAGTCCGCGTGCCCAGGGCAGTCCACATGCGCATAGTGACGGTTCTTCGTCTCATATTCCACATGCGAGGTCGAGATCGTGATCCCGCGCGCCTTCTCCTCAGGCGCCTTGTCAATCTGGTCATAGGCCGTAAACGTCGCCCCGCCAGTCTCCGCCAGAACCTTCGTGATCGCCGCCGTCAGAGACGTCTTCCCATGATCAACATGACCAATCGTCCCAATGTTCACATGCGGCTTCGAACGATCGAACTTCTGCTTGGCCATCTCAAACTGTCCTTGTCCATCTAGCCCGTCCGGGCTGTCTCAACCCAGCCGCCGATCCAAGATCAGGCGTATTTCGCAACCACTTCATCCGACACCGCCTTCGGAACGTCGGCATAGTGGTCGAAGGTCATCGTGTACTGCGCCCGTCCCTGAGACATCGACCGCAGATTGTTCACGTAGCCGAACATGTTGGCCAGCGGCACCATGGCGGTGATCACCTGAGCCACACCGCGGCTTTCGGTTCCCTGGATCTGCCCACGACGGGCGTTCAGGTCACCGATCACGTCGCCCATATATTCGTCCGGCGTGACCACCTCGACCTTCATGATCGGCTCGAGCAGCTTCAAGCCAGCCTTTTGAGCCGCCTCGCGGAAGGCCGCACGAGAGGCGATTTCGAAGGCCATCACGCTCGAGTCCACATCGTGATAGGCACCATCGATAAGGCTCGCCTTGAGATCGAGCATGGGGAAGCCCGCAAGCACGCCCGTCTCGACCACGCTGCGAATGCCCTTCTCGACACCCGGGACGTATTCCTTCGGCACCGAACCGCCGACGATCTTGGATTCAAAGCTGAAGCCGGAGCCCTGCTCGGCAGGCTCGATCACCAGCTTGACCCGAGCGAACTGTCCGGAGCCGCCGGTCTGCTTCTTATGGGTGTAGTCCACCTCAGCCAGGCGCGAAATCGTTTCGCGATAGGCCACCTGAGGCGCACCAACCTTGGCCTCCACCTTGAACTCGCGACGCATGCGGTCGACGATGATGTCCAGATGAAGCTCGCCCATCCCGGCAATAATGGTCTGCCCGGATTCCTCATCGGTCTTGACACGGAAGGAGGGATCCTCCTGCGCCAGCCGGTTGAGGGCCATGCCCATCTTCTCCTGATCGCTCTTGCTGTTGGGCTCGATCGCGATCTCGATCACCGGCTCAGGGAATTCCATGCGCTCCAGGATGATCGGATAATTGGGATCCGACAGCGTATCGCCGGTGGTCGTCTCCTTCAGACCGGCCAGGGCCACGATGTCGCCGGCGAAAGCTTCCTTGATTTCCTCGCGGTGGTTCGCATGCATCTGCAGCATACGGCCAACACGCTCGCGCTTTTCCTTCACCGTGTTCAGCAGCTGACTGCCGGATTCGAGCTTGCCCGAATAGATGCGGCAGAAGGTCAGCGAGCCCACGAAGGGATCGTTCATGATCTTGAAGGCCAGGAGCGAGGTCGGCTCGGTGTCCTTGGCGCTACGGGTCGCCTCGGCGCCAGTCTTGACATCGACACCCTTCACGGCCGGAATCTCGATCGGGCTCGGGAGGTAATCGACCACCGCATCCAGCAACGGCTGCACGCCCTTGTTCTTAAAGGCAGAGCCACACAGGATCGGGAAGAAGGTCACCTCGCAAGTGCCCTTGCGGATCAGCGCCTTGAGGGTCGCTTCGTCCGGCTCGTTCCCTTCGAGATAGGCTTCCATCGCGGCTTCATCGATCTCGACGGCCTGCTCGATGAGCTTCTCGCGGTACTCGACGGCCCGGTCCTTGAGATCTGCGGGAATTTCGACATAGTCGAACTCCGCGCCCAGGCTCTCGTCGCGCCAGACGATCGCCTGCATCTTGATCAGATCGATGCAGCCCTTGAAGTCATTCTCGGCGCCGATCGGCAACTGGATCACCAGCGGCGTTGCCCCGAGGCGGGTCTTGATCATCTCGACCGACTTGTAGAAGTCGGCGCCCGTCTTATCCATCTTGTTGACGAACATCATGCGCGGCACATGATATTTGTCCGCCTGGCGCCAAACCGTCTCGGTCTGCGGCTCAACACCGGCATTGGCATCGAGCAGCGCAATGGCGCCGTCGAGCACGCGCAAGCTGCGCTCGACTTCAATGGTGAAGTCGACGTGGCCCGGCGTGTCGATGATGTTCAGGCGCTTGCCCTTCCAGAAGCAGGTGGTTGCGGCCGAGGTGATCGTGATGCCGCGTTCCTGCTCCTGTTCCATCCAATCCATGGTGGCAGCACCCTCATGGACTTCGCCGATCTTGTGGCTCTTGCCCGTGTAGAACAGGATGCGCTCGGTCGTGGTGGTCTTGCCGGCATCAATGTGCGCCATGATGCCGAAATTGCGATAATCCTCGATCGGATGGGTGCGGGGCATTGCCGTAATCTCCGTCGGGCCGTTACCAGCGGTAATGCGAGAAGGCGCGGTTGGCTTCTGCCATCCGGTGCGTGTCTTCGCGCTTCTTCACCGCGGCGCCGCGATTGTTTGCTGCGTCAAGAAGCTCGGCCGAGAGCCGATCGACCATAGTGTTTTCGTTTCGAGCGCGCGCCGCCGTGATGATCCAGCGGATGGCCAGGGCCTGGCGGCGCTCAAAGCGAACCTCAACCGGCACCTGATAAGTCGCACCGCCAACGCGGCGAGAGCGCACCTCGATCGCCGGGCTGACATTGCCCAGCGCCTGATGAAAAACGCCGACCGGATCGGTCTTGGCACGCTGCTCGATCTTCTCGAAGGCGCCATAGACAATCCCTTCGGCGACGGATTTCTTTCCGTCCCGCATCAGGTTGTTCATGAACTTGGATACGACGAGATCACCGAATTTCGGATCCGGATTGATCTCCCGCTTGTCTGCGCCGCGACGACGTGACATTGCCTAGCTCCTCTTCCCCAAGCTCACTTCGGCCGCTTCGCGCCGTATTTCGACCGGCGCTGACGGCGGGCATTGACACCTTGGGTGTCGAGCACACCACGGATGATGTGATAGCGCACACCTGGAAGATCCTTCACGCGGCCACCGCGGATCAGAACCACCGAGTGCTCCTGCAGATTGTGCCCCTCGCCCGGAATATAGGTCACAACCTCGTACTGGTTCGTCAGACGAACCTTCGCCACCTTACGCAGCGCCGAGTTCGGCTTCTTCGGCGTCGTCGTATACACACGGGTGCACACGCCCCGCTTCTGCGGGCAGGCCTCCATGGCCGGAACTTTATTTCGCTTGCCGAGGGGGGCCCGGGGCTTGCGGATAAGCTGGTTGATCGTTGGCATTCGCGCTCTTCGTTCGTCCAACTGTTCAAGATTAAACGGCTGCACCATAAGATGCCGCCGAAACACAAATTCGAGCGCTTGGCGAAGGGCTTGCGCCGCTCGCTAGCGCTTGTTGAATCAGAGGACCGCAGGGCAATGCCCCGAGGTCGTGTCCCGACTTGTTCGCCGCTAACTTCTGACAGCGTTTAGGCACACGAGTCGCCTACAGCCTGCCGTCGAAAGTTGGGGGAACATACTTATCCGCCCTCGCCCCGTCAACCCTTGTCTTCGCGGAAAATCACGGCACCCCGCGTGGGTCGGCTGCTCACCAGATTCTGCAGGTCACGTAAACCTTGTTGCAATGGCCGTTTTCTACAATCTCTGGATGTAGGTCCTGCGTATGATACGTCCATTAATCAACGAGGATTGCAATGAAAGTCCATGGTAAGATTTGGTGGAACGAGCTTCTCACCTGGAATGCCGAGTCCGCCAAATCATTTTATGCTGATATTATGGGGTGGAGCTACCGACCGCTCGAGCTTGCCGACAAAAGCATTTACTGGATCGCCATGAAGGATGGTGCGCCAGTCTGCGGTATCTACCAGATGAGTTCGCCAGTCTTCGACGGCACTCCGAATTTCTGGATATCCTGTATCGCAGTAGACGACATCAACCGCGCCGTACAACACGCCAATTCCGTCGGCGGAAGGCTCATGCACGGCCCGTTCCACAGCGACTATATCGGAGAGGTGGCGCTGGTGACGGATGGGGGCGGCGCCGTGGTGGCTTTCGTCCAGCCCAAGTCGGATGCCGGACCGGCTTAAAGCTGGTCTCCACAAGAAGAAAGCGGCTACCTGAGGCAGCCGCTTTCCCTTTCAGACTTCCCGATCAAGTCTCAGACCGATTGCTCCTGAGCGGAGGGAAAGGGGTCTGCAACCGGGTTAGACGATGCCGGAAGGGCGGGCGCTTCGCCTTTCCGCCGCTCATCCAGAATAAGCTGATCGCGCTTATCGGCAACCTGCTTGTAACGCGATAGCATCCGCCCGGTGCCCGCCGGGATCAGCCGACCGACAATCACGTTCTCCTTCAGGCCCTCGAGCAAGTCCGTCTTGCCATTGACCGCCGCCTCCGTGAGGACGCGGGTGGTCTCCTGGAAAGAGGCCGCGGACACGAAGGAACGGGTCTGGAGCGAAGCCTTGGTGATGCCAAGCAGAACCGGCTTGCCGGAGGCGGGTTGCTTACCCTCGGCCAGCAGCTTCTCGTTGATCTCATCAAGCTCGATGCGGTCCACCTGCTCGCCAGGCAGAAGCAGGCTGTCGCCGCTGCTCTCGATCTCGACCTTCTGCAGCATCTGGCGGACGATGACCTCGATATGCTTATCGTTGATCATCACCCCCTGCAGCCGGTAGACCTCCTGGATCTCGTTGATGAGGAAGGTTGCGAGCTCCTCGATCCCTTTGATCGCCAGGATGTCATGCGGGGCGGGGTTGCCGTCCATCAGATATTCGCCCTTGTCGATGTGGTCGCCCTCCTGGACAGGCAGATGCTTGCCTTTGGGGATCAGGTATTCGACAGGCTCGAGATTGGCGTCATCAGGCTCGATCCGGATCCGGCGCTTATTCTTGTAATCGCGACCGAACTGCACGGTGCCCGAAATCTCGGCGATGATGGCGTGATCCTTCGGACGGCGGGCCTCGAACAGTTCCGCCACCCGCGGCAGACCGCCGGTGATGTCACGGGTCTTGGCACTTTCCGTCGAGATGCGCGCCAGCACATCGCCCGACTTCACCTGTGCACCGGGATCAACCGACAGCACGGCGTCCACGGACAGGAGATAGCGCGCCTCGCCACCGCGCGGCAGCTTGGCGATATTGCCGTCCTTGTCCTTGATCACCATGGCTGGACGCAGATCACTGCCTCGCGGCGATGACCGCCAGTCCATGATCACACGGCTGGTGATACCGGTCGCCTCGTCCGCCACCTCCTTGACGGAGATGCCCTCGACGACATCCTCGAAGTCCACGGTGCCGTCGATCTCGGTGAGAATGGGACGGGTATAGGGATCCCATTCCGCGAGCCGCGTGCCGCGCTTGACCTTGTCGCCGTCAGCCACGTGCAGACGCGTGCCGTACATCACCTTGTGGTGCGCACGTTCCACGCCATTGTCGTCGACGATGGCAATCGAGGTATTCCGGCCCATGACCACATACCGACCCGCGCTGTCACGGCCGATATTGGGGTTGCGGATCTTCACCGTGCCCTCATGCGCAGATTCCAGGAAGGATTCGTTCAGCACCTGGGCGGTGCCGCCGATATGGAAGGTGCGCATGGTGAGCTGGGTGCCCGGCTCGCCAATCGACTGGGCCGCGATGACACCCACGGCCTCGCCCATATTGACGGGCGTGCCGCGCGCAAGGTCGCGACCATAGCACTTGGCGCAAACACCGAACTTGGTGGCACAGGTCAATACCGAACGAATACGGATCTGCTGGAGGCCCGAGCGCTCAATGGCCTCGAGATGCTCCTCCATGATCTCGTTGTTCTTCGGCACGATCACCGTACCGGTGCCCGGATCGATCACGTCCTCCGCGGCGGTGCGGCCGAGCACGCGAGTGCCGAGCGAGACAACCACCTCACCCGCATCGATGAGCGGGCTCGTGGTGATGCTGTCTTCAGTGCCGCAATCGGGTTCGGTAATGATCGAATCCTGAGCGACGTCCACCAGCCGGCGCGTGAGATAGCCCGAGTTCGCCGTCTTCAAGGCGGTGTCCGCGAGGCCCTTACGGGCACCGTGAGTCGAGTTGAAGTACTCGAGAACGGTCAGGCCTTCCTTGAAGTTCGAGATGATCGGCGTCTCGATGATCTCGCCACTCGGCTTGGCCATCAGGCCGCGCATGCCGGAGAGCTGCTTCATCTGCGCCGGTGAACCACGGGCGCCCGAATGGGCCATCATATAGATGGAGTTGATCGGCTTCTCGCGACCGTTCTCGGGCTCGAACTCGACGGCCGAGATCCGCGCCATCATTTCGTCGGCCACCTTATCGGTGCACTTGGCCCAGGCATCGACGACCTTGTTGTATTTCTCACCCTGGGTGATCAGGCCATCAACATATTGCTGCTCGTATTCCTTGACGAGCTGCCGGGTCTCCTCGACGAGCTTCTCCTTCGTCTCGGGAATGACCATGTCATCCTTGCCGAAGGAAATGCCAGCCTTGAAGGCGTTGTAGAAGCCAAGGCCCATGATCTGGTCACAGAAGATGACCGATTCCTTCTGACCGCAATGGCGATAGACGGCATCGATCATGCGGCTGATCTCACGCTTGGTGAGCAGCTTGTTGCAGAGATCATAGGTGATGCCCGGACGCTTCGGCAGAAGCGCGCCGATCTTCATCCGGCCCGGCGTGGTCTCGTAGATCTTGGTCACCTCATTGCCGTCGGCATCGACGGAGGTGAAGCGCGCCTTAATCTTCGAATGCAGGGTGATGATCTTCGCTTCCAGCGCGTGGTCGATTTCCGCCAGATTGGCAAAAGCCATGCCCTCGCCCGGCTCATTCTGCCGCATCAGCGACAGGTAATAGAGCCCAAGCACAATGTCCTGGCTCGGCACGATGATCGGCTGACCATTGGCTGGGTGCAGCACGTTGTTGGTGGACATCATCAGCACGCGCGCTTCAAGCTGTGCTTCAAGCGATAGGGGCACGTGCACGGCCATCTGGTCGCCGTCGAAATCCGCGTTGAACGCCGCGCAGACCAGCGGATGCAGCTGGATCGCCTTGCCCTCAATCAGCACGGGCTCGAAGGCCTGAATGCCGAGACGGTGCAGGGTCGGCGCACGGTTCAACAGGATCGGATGCTCGCGGATGACCTCGTCCAGGATGTCCCAGACCTCGGGCTTCTCCTTCTCGACCAGCTTCTTCGCCTGCTTGACCGTTGCGGCCAGGCCCTTCGCATCAAGCCTCGAATAGATGAAGGGCTTGAACAGCTCGAGCGCCATCTTCTTCGGCAGACCGCATTGATGCAGCTTGAGCTCGGGGCCGACCACGATCACGGAACGACCGGAATAGTCGACGCGCTTGCCGAGCAGGTTCTGGCGGAACCGGCCCTGCTTGCCCTTCAGCATGTCGGAGAGCGACTTCAGGGGGCGCTTGTTGGCACCGGTGAGCACACGGCCACGGCGGCCGTTGTCGAACAGCGCGTCCACCGCTTCTTGAAGCATGCGCTTCTCGTTGCGGATGATGATGTCCGGCGCCTTGAGCTCGATCAGCCGCTTCAGACGGTTGTTGCGGTTGATGACGCGGCGATAGAGATCATTCAGGTCGGAAGTCGCAAAGCGACCGCCATCGAGCGGCACCAGGGGGCGCAGCTCCGGTGGAATGACCGGCACCACGGTGAGGATCATCCATTCCGGCCGGTTGCCGGATTCGATGAAGGCCTCAACCAGCTTCAGGCGCTTGGCAAGCTTCTTCGGCTTGAGTTCCGAGGTCGACTCGGCAATCTCCTGGCGCAGGCTGTCACTGAGCTTGTCGAGATCGATTTCCCGCAGGAGATCACGGATCGCTTCAGCACCGATCGAAGCTGTAAAGGCATCCTCGCCATATTCATCCTGATAGGCGATATATTCGTCCTCGGTCAGGAGCTGGCGCGGCTTCAGCGGCGTCAGGCCCGGCTCAAGGACGATATAGTTCTCGAAATAAAGAACCCGCTCGATCTCCTTGAGCGTCATGTCGAGGAGGAGCGAGATGCGGCTCGGCAGAGACTTCAGGAACCAGATATGGGCAACGGGCGCGGCCAGCTCGATATGGCCCATGCGCTCGCGGCGCACGCGGCTCAACGTCACCTCGACGCCGCATTTCTCGCAGATCACGCCCTTGTACTTCATGCGCTTGTACTTGCCGCACAAGCACTCATAATCCTTGATAGGGCCGAAGATCCGGGCGCAGAACAGGCCGTCGCGCTCGGGCTTGAACGTCCGGTAGTTGATCGTCTCCGGCTTCTTAATCTCTCCGTAGGACCAGGACAGGATCTTCTCAGGAGACGCGATCGAGATCTTGATCGAGTCAAAGGTCGCCGGAGGGCTTCCGGGACTGAAAATGTTCATGACCTCTTGATTCATCGGTCCAGGCTCCTTCGCGCTGGCAGCGCGGCTTCAATTTGAATCTGTCAACTCCGCCGGGATCGCGGATGGACGCCCGGGAGAGACAACGCCATTCCCGGGCGATTTTCGTGACGGGACGATCAGGTATCCGAGGACGTCAGCTCGACATTGAGGCCGAGCGAGCGCATCTCCTTGACCAGCACGTTGAAGCTTTCGGGGATGCCGGCCTCGAAGGTGTCGTCGCCACGGACGATCGCCTCGTAGACCTTGGTGCGGCCGGCCACGTCGTCCGACTTCACCGTCAACATCTCCTGCAAGGTATAGGCAGCGCCGTAAGCTTCGAGCGCCCAGACCTCCATTTCTCCGAAGCGCTGACCGCCGAACTGCGCCTTGCCGCCCAGCGGCTGCTGGGTCACCAAGCTGTATGGGCCGATCGAACGGGCATGGATCTTGTCATCGACCAGGTGATGCAGCTTCAGCATGTAGATATAGCCAACAGTCACCTTACGGTCGAAGGCCTCACCGGTGCGGCCGTCATAGAGCGTCACCTGACCCGAGCTTGAGACGCCGGCCTCTTCGAGCATGTGGACGATGTCCTCTTCCTTGGCGCCGTCGAAGACGGGGGTCGCCATGGGAACGCCGCCGCGCATGCTGTCAGCCAAGGAGACGAGTTCCTCGTCCTTCAGCTCGGCAAGGCCGTCACCTTTGCCATAGATGCTCTCAAGCTTCTTCTTCAGGGGCGCAACGTCCCGGTTCTCGTAATACATGTCGCACAGCTCGGCGATCTGCCGTCCAAGCCCGGCACAGGCCCAGCCCAGATGGGTCTCCAAGATCTGTCCGACATTCATACGGCTCGGCACGCCAAGCGGGTTGAGCACCATGTCGACCGGGGTCCCGTCTTCGGCAAAGGGCATATCCTCGATCGGAACGATCCTGGAAATGACACCCTTATTGCCGTGACGGCCGGCCATCTTGTCGCCAGGCTGGATCTTCCGCTTCACCGCAACGAAGACCTTGACCATCTTCATCACGCCGGGCGGCAGCTCATCGCCACGCTGCAGCTTCTCCACCTTGTCCAGGAAACGCTGCTCAAGGCGCTTCTTGGAGTCTTCATATTGCTGGCGCATAGCTTCGAGCTCGGAGAGCGACTTCTCGTCGACCAGCGCGATCTCCCACCATTTCGAGCGGGGCATCTCGTCAAGCTTGGCATTGTCGATCTTGCCCTCGACCTTGAACCCGCGCGGCCCGCCCGCTGCTTCCTTCCCGGTGAGGAAGTCCGCCAGGCGGCCATAGGTGTTGCGATCAAGGATCGCCAACTCGTCGTCGCGGTCCTTGGCGAGACGCTCGATCTCCTCGCGTTCGATGGCGAGCGCGCGCTCGTCCTTATCGACGCCATGGCGGTTGAAGACCCTAACCTCGACGATCGTGCCCTGCACGCCAGGCGGCACACGGAGGCTGGTGTCGCGGACGTCAGACGCCTTCTCGCCGAAGATCGCCCGCAAGAGCTTCTCTTCCGGCGTCATCGGGCTTTCGCCCTTGGGCGTGATCTTGCCCACCAGGATATCACCCGGCTTCACCTCGGCACCAATATAGACAATGCCGGCCTCATCCAGGTTCTTGAGGGCCTCCTCACCGACATTGGGAATGTCGCGGGTGATTTCCTCCGGCCCGAGCTTGGTGTCACGCGCCATCACCTCAAATTCCTCGATGTGGATAGAGGTGAAAATGTCGTCGCGGACGGCCCGTTCCGAGATCAGGATCGAGTCCTCGAAATTGTACCCGTTCCAGGGCATGAACGCGACGAGCACGTTCCGGCCGAGCGCCAGATCGCCGAGATCGGTCGAGGGCCCATCAGCGATGATGTCGCCTGCCCTCACCCGATCACCCACCCGGACGAGCGGGCGCTGGTTGATACAGGTGTTCTGGTTGGAGCGCTGGAACTTCGCGAGGTTGTAGATGTCCACGCCGGAGCGGGACGGATCGGTCTCCTCGGTGGCCCGGATCACGATACGGCGCGAGTCGACCTGATCGACAATGCCGGTGCGGCGGGCGGAAATGGCAGCGCCCGAATCGCGGGCGACGACCTCCTCCATGCCGGTGCCGACGAGCGGCGCATCGGTCTTGATCAGGGGCACAGCCTGGCGCTGCATGTTCGAGCCCATCAGAGCGCGGTTGGCGTCGTCATTCTCGAGGAACGGAATGAGCGCTGCGGCAACCGAGACCAGCTGCTTGGGCGACACATCGACATAGTCGAGCCGGTCGGGTGAGACCATGGTCACATCGCCGGCGATGCGGGCGGTGACCAGCTCCTCCAGGAAACGCCCCTCGTCGTCGAGCAGCACGTTCGCCTGGCCGATGTGGTACTTCGCCTCCTCGATCGCCGAGAGATAGACCACCTCGTCGGTCACGCGGCCGCCCTTCACCTTGCGGTAGGGCGCCTCGATGAAGCCGTATTTATTGACCCGGGCAAAGGTCGCCAGCGAGTTGATCAGGCCGATATTCGGGCCTTCCGGCGTCTCGATCGGACAGATGCGGCCATAATGGGTCGGGTGCACGTCGCGCACCTCGAAGCCCGCCCGCTCGCGGGTCAGACCGCCTGGCCCAAGAGCCGAAAGACGGCGCTTGTGCGTGACTTCCGACAATGGGTTCGTCTGATCCATGAACTGGGACAGCTGCGAGGATCCGAAGAACTCGCGCACGGCCGCTGCCACGGGCTTGGCATTGATCAGGTCATGGGGCATCACCGTGTCGATGTCGACCGAGCTCATGCGCTCGCGGATCGCCCGCTCCATGCGAACCAGGCCGACGCGGAACTGGTTCTCCATGAGCTCGCCGACGGAGCGCACGCGGCGATTGCCGAGATGGTCGATGTCATCGATCTCGCCCTTGCCGTCGCGCAGGTCGGTCAGCATCTTGACGACCGCGAGAATATCCTCGCGGGTCAGGGTGCGCAGCGTGTCCGGGCTGTTGAGATCAAGGCGCATGTTGAGCTTCACACGGCCGACGGCCGAGAGGTCATAACGCTCGGGATCGGAGAACAGGCCGTGGAACAGCGCCTCCGCCGTCTCACGGGTGGGCGGCTCGCCTGGGCGCATGACACGGTAGATCTCGAGCAGCGCCTGCTCGTAGTTCTCCACCTTGTCTGTCTTCAGCGTGTTGCGCATATAGGCGCCGGTGGTGATGTGATCGATGTCGAGGATGCGCAGCTCCTGATAGCCGGCCTCCTCCAGCAGCTTCAACATCGCCTCATTGATCTCGTCGCCGGCTTCCGCATAAATCTCGCCGGTCTCGGGATTGACCAGCTCATCGGCGACATAGGCACCGTAAAGGTCCTCGTTGCGCACGAGCAGCTCGGTCAGGCCCTCTTCCGCCAGCTTGCGGGCAAGGCGTGGGGTGATCTTGCGGCCAGCCTCGACCGCCACCTCGCCAGTTGCCGCATTGATCAGGTCACGCTCCGGCTTCACGCCGCGATAGCGCTTGGGATCAAATGGCGTGCGCCAGCCCTCATCGGTGCGGGTATAGGTTACCGTGTCGTAGAAATAGTGGAGGATCTCCTCGCCATCGAGGCCGAGCGCATAGAACAGCGTCGTCACCGGCAGCTTGCGGCGGCGGTCGATCCGGACATAGACGATGTCCTTGGCGTCGAACTCGAAATCGAGCCACGAGCCGCGATAGGGGATGATACGGCCGGCGAACAGCAGCTTGCCGCTCGAATGGGTCTTGCCGCGGTCATGGTCGAAGAACACGCCTGGCGAGCGGTGCATCTGGGAGACAATGACGCGCTCGGTGCCGTTGACGACGAATGTGCCGTTATCGGTCATGAAGGGCATATCGCCCATATAGACATCCTGCTCCTTGATGTCCTTGACCGATTTCGCGCCCGTCTCATCATCAATCTCAAAAACGATGAGACGCAGGGTGACCTTGAGCGGCGCCGCGAAGGTCATGCCACGCTGCTGGCATTCATCCACATCATATTTGGGCGGCTCGAACTCGTAACGCACGAATTCCAGCATCGCCTGCCCAGAAAAATCGCTGATGGGGAATACGGACTTGAACACGGCCTGCAGACCGGTATCCTCACGTCCACCTGCCGGCTCATCCACCTGAAGGAACTGACGATAGGATTCCTTCTGAACCTCGATGAGGTTCGGCATTTCCGCAACTTCTTGCATACGGCCAAAGAATTTGCGGACCCGCCTGCGACCGGTGAAAGTCTGAGTCATTTCGGCTCCTTCGTGAGCGCATCATTCAACGCTTTAAACGGCTTTCCGGGCAGCCCTACGCGGCGGCTGCCTGGAAAACCGTCGGGAATATTCAGCTTATTGAGGCCACGAGAAAGGGCCGCGGAGGCAGCCCTTTCCCGAGCCCGAAAGAAACTATTTAAGCTCAACCGTTGCGCCAGCCTCTTCCAGCTTCTTCTTGATATCCTCGCCCTCGGCCTTGGACACGCCTTCCTTAACCGGCTTCGGCGCGCCTTCGACCAGGTCCTTCGCCTCCTTGAGGCCCAGCGAGGTGATCTCGCGGACGACCTTGATCACGTTGATCTTCTTGTCGCCAGCAGAGTTCAGCATGACCGTGAACTCGGTCTGCTCCTCAGCAGGCGCTGCAGCACCTGCAGCGCCACCGCCAACAGCTGCAACCGCGACCGGCGCAGCGGCGGAAACGCCCCACTTCTCTTCCAGGAGCTTCGACAGCTCGGCAGCCTCGAGAACCGTCAGGCTCGACAGCTCGTCAACAATCTTCGACAGATCAGCCATTTCTTTCACTTTCTCTCAATCGGTTCGAACCAGTACCCATAAGACGGCCGTCAGGCGGCCTCGCCCTTGGTGGCATAGGCATTCAGAACTCGCGCAAGCTGACCACCAGGTGCCTGGAGCACGCTGGCGATACGGCTGGCGGGAGCCTGGATGAGGCCGATCAGCTTGCCTCTCAACTCGTCGAGAGACGGCAGTTCAGCCAAAGCCTTCACGCCATCGGCATCGAGAACTCGCGACCCCAGGGCACCCCCTAAGATCACCAGCTTCTCATTCGCTTTGGCGTAGGCGACCAATGCCTTTGGCGCGGCGATCGGATCGGCCGAATAGGCCACGGCGGTCGGACCCTTGAACAGGTCCTTGATGCCGTCCGATTCCGTGCCATCAAGAGCAAGCTTGACCAGGCGATTCTTCGCGACCTTGAAGGTCGCATCGGCCTCGGCCATGTTGCCGCGCAGGGCATTCATCTGCGCCGCGGTCAGGCCCTGGTAGCCAACCACCACGACGACGCCGGTGGTCTGGAACACCTGGTTGAGCGTGTTGATGAGCTCTTGCTTTTCAGCTCTATCCACTTGCTCTCTCCTCGTGTGCGCTTCGCTCCAACGGGAACGCCGCGCGCCCACTCCATGCCACCAGCGAGCAGACCACCACCCTCGATTAGGCTGATGACCGCCACCAGTGGCGCTCACTGCCTGCCCCGCCACGCCTCCTTGAGGGAGAGTGCCGCGAAACCGAGGTTCGAACCAATCGAGGACGAGGCTGCATCACCGATGCGACCTGATCCGCCGATTAACCCATTCCCCGTCTCATGCAGGCAAAATCATTAAGCGGGACTTAACCCCGCACCTGCAATCTCGGACAGGACTTCGGCCCGATGGAACGGCGACGCCGACAAGCGTCGCCGAATCGGACCAAACGCTTCAATAGATCGGTGCGACGCCCGACCAATTCAAGCGAATCTTGTAAACGAACCCGCTTTATTACGCCGAGACCGTAAGGCTGGCAAGGTCAACCTTGACGCCTGGGCCCATTGTCGAGCTCAGCGAGACCTTCTTGAGATAGGTGCCCTTGGCGCCCGCAGGCTTGGCCTTCACGACCGCGTCGACAAAGGCGCGGATATTGCCGACCAACGCGTCTTCCGTGAAGCTCGCCTTACCCACACCGCCATGGACGATGCCCGCCTTCTCCACCTTGAACTCGACCGCGCCGCCCTTGGCTGCCTTGACGGCTGCGGCAACGTCGGGGGTCACGGTGCCGACCTTCGGGTTCGGCATCAGGCCGCGCGGGCCCAAAACCTTACCGAGACGGCCAACAAGCGGCATCATGTCCGGGGTCGCGATGCAGCGGTCGAAATCGACATTCCCGGCCTGAATGCGCTCGACCAGGTCCTCGGCTCCAACGATCTCGGCGCCCGCAGCCTTGGCCTGATCGGCCTTTTCCCCACGGGCAAAGACGGCGACGCGAACATCGCGGCCCGAGCCGTTCGGCAGCTGACAGACGCCGCGGACCATCTGGTCCGCATGGCGGGGATCAACACCGAGATTCAAGGCAATCTCGATCGTCTCGTCGAACTTGGCGACCGCACGCTCCTTCAGAAGCTTCAGCGCCTCGTTGAGCTCATAGGCCCGGTTGCGATCGATGCCCTCGTTGATCTTGGCAATGCGCTTGGCAATCTTGGCCATGTCTTACTCCACCACCTGCAGGCCCATGGAGCGGGCGGAACCCGCGATGATCTTCGCGGCCTGGTCGAGATCGCGCGCGTTCAGATCCTTCAGCTTGGTCTGGGCGATCTGGCGCACCTGGTCCATGGTGACGGAACCAACGGTGGTGCGGCCTGCTTCCTTCGAACCCTTGGCGACCTTGGCGGCCTGGCGCAGCAGGTAGCTGGCCGGCGGCGTCTTGATCTCGAACGTGAAGGACTTGTCCTGATAGACCGTGATGACGGTCGGGCAAGGCGCACCCTTCTCGAGATCCTGCGTGGCGGCGTTGAAGGCCTTGCAGAATTCCATAATGTTGAGGCCGCGCTGACCGAGCGCGGGTCCAATCGGGGGCGACGGGGTCGCCGAGGCTGCAGGAACCTGCAGCTTTACATATCCGGTAATCTTCTTTGCCATTTCGTCCTCTTGGTCGGCGCGGCCGACAGTCAGCTTTCAGAGGGTGGTGGTGCGGTCTTCAAGAGTTGAGCGACCCGCAGGCAGGCGCGCCGCATAGACCTTCCACCGGTATCGGGAGCGAGTGGCCGTTCAGACCTTCTCGACCTGCCCGAATTCCAGTTCGACCGGCGTCGGCCGGCCAAAAATCGACACGGCCACCTTGAGCCGCGAACGTTCCTCGTCGACTTCCTCGACAAGTCCATTGAAGGAGGCGAAGGGACCATCCGACACTTTGACCTGCTCGCCAACCTCGAACATGACCGAAGGCCGCGGGCGCTCGACGCCCTCCTTCACCTGGTGAAGGATGCGCTCCGCCTCCGCGTTGGAGATGGGGATCGGCCGGTTGTCGGAGCCCAAGAACCCAGTCACCTTGGGGATGTTGCGGATGAGATGATAGGCCTGATCGGTCATTTCCATCCGCACGAGCACGTAACCGGGGAAGAAGCGCCGCTCGCTCGTCACCTTGCGGCCACGGCGGACCTCGACGACTTCCTCAGTCGGCACCAGAATATCCTCGAAAAGATGCTCAAGACCCTGCTGAGCTGCCTGCTCCTTCAGGGTTTCCGCCACCTTTTTCTCAAAATTCGAATAGGTGTGAACGATGTACCAGCGCTTAGCCATTCTTCCGCACCCTATTCACGCCCGGATCCCGAGCACATAGCCAACGGCAAAGCTCAGGATCTCGTCGACCAGGAGGAAGAACAGGGAAGCGAACACAACCATGATCATCACCATCGCCGTGGTGATCATCGTCTCCTTGCGCGTCGGCCAGGTCACCTTGGCCATTTCGGCACGGACCTGCTGCACGAACTGGAATGGATTCGTCTTCGCCATCTTCACTCCGCTGCCTCGGGAGCGTCACTGGCTCACGCGAGACGTGCTCGATCAAAATCCACAAACGACAGAACACGCGCTGGGCTGGCCTTCATCGACCACACCCAATCGCGTCATCCTGTTCTGGCAGGGGCGGAGGGTCTCGAACCCCCGACCTGCGGTTTTGGAGACCGCCGCTCTACCAACTGAGCTACACCCCTAAACTCTTCTCAGGCCCCGCGCAATCCCGGGACCAAATCAGCCGCCGGCGCATCCTTAGCACCGCTTGAGCCGACAGACCAGCCCCAAGGCGCGGCTGGTCCGCGGCTTCAGCCGTTTCGTGTCTTACTCTTCGATTGAGGAGACGACGCCGGCGCCGACGGTGCGGCCGCCTTCACGGATGGCGAAGCGCAGCTTCTCTTCCATGGCGATCGGCGTGATCAGTTCCACGCTCATCGACACGTTGTCGCCCGGCATCACCATCTCCACGCCTTCCGGCAGCGTCACCACGCCCGTCACATCCGTCGTCCGGAAATAGAATTGCGGACGGTAGTTGGTGAAGAATGGCGTATGACGGCCACCCTCCTCCTTGGTCAGGATATAGGCCTCAGCCGTGAACTTCTTGTGCGGCTTCACCGAGCCCGGCTTGCACAAAACCTGCCCACGCTCAACCATCTCGCGGTCGATGCCGCGCAGCAGCGCACCAATGTTGTCCCCAGCCTCGCCCTGATCCAGCAGCTTGCGGAACATCTCCACGCCCGTCACCGTCGTCTTGCGCGTGTCCTTGATGCCGACGATCTCAACTTCCTCGCCGACCTTCACAACGCCACGCTCGATGCGGCCCGTCACCACCGTGCCACGCCCCGAAATCGAGAACACATCCTCGATCGGCATCAGGAACGGCTGGTCCTTCGGACGCTCTGGCGTCGGGATATAGGCATCCACAGCCTCCATCAGCTTCAGCACCGAGGCCCGGCCAATCCCCTCGGGATCGCGATCCTCAAGCGCCGCAAGCGCCGAGCCCGACACAACCGGAATGTCGTCGCCAGGGAAATCGTATTTCGACAGAAGCTCGCGCACCTCCATCTCCACGAGCTCCAGAAGCTCGGGATCATCAACCTGGTCAACCTTGTTCAGGAACACAACCAGAGCCGGAACGCCAACCTGACGCGCCAGAAGAATGTGCTCGCGCGTCTGCGGCATCGGGCCGTCAGCAGCCGACACAACCAGGATCGCCCCGTCCATCTGCGCCGCACCCGTGATCATGTTCTTCACATAGTCCGCGTGCCCAGGGCAGTCCACATGCGCATAGTGACGGTTCTTCGTCTCATATTCCACATGCGAGGTCGAGATCGTGATCCCGCGCGCCTTCTCCTCAGGCGCCTTGTCAATCTGGTCATAGGCCGTAAACGTCGCCCCGCCAGTCTCCGCCAGAACCTTCGTGATCGCCGCCGTCAGAGACGTCTTCCCATGATCAACATGACCAATCGTCCCAATGTTCACATGCGGCTTCGAACGATCGAACTTCTGCTTGGCCATCTCAAACTGTCCTTGTCCATCTAGCCCCTACAGGGCCTTGTACTCCGAAGGTGGCGAAGGAACGCCGCTGAGCCGCTGGTCGAACTGGAGCGGGTGAAGGGAATCGAACCCTCATCTTAAGCTTGGAAGGCTTCTGCTCTACCATTGAGCTACACCCGCATATTGCGCCACAGGGCAGATGGCGCGGCGGCTGTTCCGCACCACCACCCCGGATAGGACCGGGCGATTGCGCGACATCCCGGACCGCCGCCAGCCTCAAAGGCAATGCAAGGGCGAGCGAGACGCGCCAGGCGGACATTGGTTGGTGGAGGGGGTTGGATTCGAACCAACGTAGGCTAAGCCAACGGATTTACAGTCCGTCCCCTTTAACCACTCGGGCACCCCTCCGTGCCAATGTCTGCCGTGCGTAGAGCGCACGAGACCGTCCCGGACCGTTTCCCGGGCAGCAATGGGCGTGTTATGGAGATGGGCGGCCACACTGTCAACCCCGGTCCGCGGAGAATTTTGCGAACGTTCCCAAGGCAGTGGACAAGCTGGTGGTGAACGGGCCTCAGCTGGCCTATAGGATTGGCATGAAACCCGCTCGCCCCCATCGCTCAAGCCCCTCAAAAGCTCCCGCTTCGGAGCGGAATTTGCTTTATGGCCGCCATTCGGTGGAGGCCGCGCTCGCCAATCCGCGGCGTCGCCTGATCAAACTCTGGGCGACCCAGAATGCTCTACAGCGGCTCGAGGGCAAGCTGCCGTCCGGACTGGCGGTCGAGCTCGTCGCCCCGCATGTCTTGGAGCAATTGGCCGGTTCCGGCAGCGTCCATCAAGGCCTGGTGCTCGAGGCGCAGCCGCTCGATTCGGTCCTGCTGGAGGATGTTCCGGCCGAGGGCGTGGTTCTGGTGCTGGATCAGGTCTCCGATCCCCATAACTTTGGGGCGATCCTGCGGGTCGCTGCGGCGTTCGGGGTTCACGCGCTGATCACCACGGAGCGCCACGGGCCAGGCATGACGGCGACCTTGGCCAAGGCAGCGAGCGGCGGGCTCGAGCATGTGGCCGTGATCAGGGAGACCAATCTCGCCCGTGCGATCGAAGCTATCAAGGAGAAGGGCTTCACGGTCATCGGCCTCGACAGCGAGGCAGACAACGACTTGGTCACAGCGCCGCTCCAGCCGCCCCTCGCCCTGGTGCTTGGGGCGGAGGGCAAGGGATTGCGCCGATTGACCCGCGAGCGCTGCGATCTCCTGGCCCGGATCTCGCTGCCGGGGCGAATCGTGAGCCTCAACGTCTCGACCGCTGCGGCGATCGCGCTCTATATCGCCCAAACAGCGCGGCCTTAAGGCAATGCTCCTAATTTGGCTTGACACCGCCCTGCCGCTTACGAGATTGATCGCGGCAGCGCAGCACATGTTCAGCGGACTGTCACGGTTTCGCTGAGTTTGCGCACTAGGCTCAGTTTGAGGCCGGCATAGCTCAGCAGGTAGAGCACCTGATTTGTAATCAGGGGGTCGCGGGTTCGAGCCCTGCTGCCGGCACCAGCTTTCTCCCACCTGGCATAAGCCGCACTCGCCTTTCGTCAGGCCGGCCGTTGGTCGTCACCGCCCTGTGAGCGGCGCCTTTGGCCCCTGCTCTTCGCCTTCGTCGCCATGGGCAAGGGCGGGCCATGCCTTCATCGCAGCACAGGCCACGGCACGCAGCTCTTCGGCCGTCGAGCCGTCGCGTGCCTGGATGGACATGCCTTGCTGGACGCTTAGAAAATAGCGTGCCATCGTGGCCGGGTCTGCGCGGCTGCTGATCTCTCCCGTGGCGATCGCTTGCCTGATCCTCCTCTCGACGAGCTCAAGGCTTTGACGCCTCGCATCCTCAAGGAACTGGCCAAGCCTCTCGCTTCCTTCGCCGCCCGGGTTCGACAAGGTGACCATGCATCCGCCCGGCTTATCTGCTGCGGGCAACACATCGGCGGATTGACAGAGAAGCGCCTCAATGGCTTCGCGGGCAGTCGCTGCCTTGTCGAACCCGTGCCAAACCCGCGGCGCGAGGTTGTTCATGTAATGGGAGATGCATTCCTCATAGAGGCTCTCCTTGCTGCCGAATGCGGCATAGAGGCTCGGCGGTGCGATCGCCAGCGCAGCGCATAGATCCGCGATGGAGGTTGCGGCAAACCCCTTCCGCCAGAAAATCTCCATTGCGGTTGCCAATGCACGATCCCGGTCGAAACTGCGCGGCCGTCCTGTTCGCATGCCCACCTCTATTTTATCGATCAATACATAAATGCCCTTGACCATGCCCGCAATGACTCGTAGACATTTTTTAGCGATCAATACAAAAGGACTCGACCATGAGCAAACTTCAGGGCAAACGGGCACTCGTCACCGGCGGGAGCCGTGGAATCGGCGCGGCGATCGCGCGACGGCTGGCTGCGGAAGGTGCCGATGTCGCCATCACCTATCAGCGTTCGGCCGAAGCCGCGAAGCGGGTGGTTGAGGAGATCCGTGCGACAGGGCGGCGGGCCGTCGCGATCGCTGCGGACAGTGCCGACAGCCGAGCGGCCGAGGATATGGTGTCCGCGGCGGTGGCGCAGCTCGGCGGGCTCGACATATTGGTCAACAATGCCGGGATTCTCGAAGTTGGCCGGCTTGAGGAACTGTCCGTCGAAGGCATAGAACGCAGTCTCGCCGTCAATGTCAGAGCTGTGGTGCTTGCGAGCCGTGCCGCCATTCCCCATCTCGGGCCGAAAAGCCGAATCATCAATATCGGCAGCTGTCTTGCCAGCCAGGTGCCCGGTCCGGGCCTCGCCGTCTATGCAATGACGAAGGCTGCCTTGGTTGGACTAACGAAGGGGTTGGCTCGAGATCTCGGCAGCAACGGAACGACGGTCAACATCGTTCATCCGGGGCCGACCGATACGGACATGAACCCGGCCACAGGCGCGGGCGCGGAAGGCCAGCGGCAGCGGATCGCGCTGGGTCAGTACGGCTCGCCCGAAGACATCGCTGCAAGTGTCGCCTTTCTTGCCAGTGAAGATGGGCGCCACATCACCGGTGCCGAGCTTGCAGTCGATGGCGGCATCAATGCCTAACGAGGTGGCTCCATCATAATCTTCGTGCTGACCACCCGCGGCCGATGCTAAAAACAACTCGCCGATCTATGGGCGGAGGAAGGTCATGGCAGGATGGCCCAAAACCGGTGGTGCACCGCGCGGCAGGCAGTGGAGAACGGCCGGCTGGGCCCTTGCCGCGCTCTTGCTGCTGACCCCGTGGATCGCGATGCAGTTCAGCGATGAGGTGAACTGGAGCGGAGCCGATTTCGCCATCGCTGGCGCACTCATCCTTGCGACGGGTGTCACTTTCGAAGTGGCCGCCAGACTGACATGTAGTCGCCGATATCGGGCAGCGGTGAGCATTGCACTCGCAGCAGCAGTGCTTCTCATCTGGATCAACGGCGCCGTCGGCATCATCGGCTCTGAGGAGAACCCCGCCAATTTGCTGTATGCCGGCGTGCTCGCCATTGGTCTCATCGGTGCCATCATGGCACGCTTCAGGGCAAGCGGCATGGCGCGGGCGTTGCTTGCAACTGCCATCGGTCAGGCGCTGGTCGGCGCCATCGCGCTTGCTTCAGGGCTGGGCTCCACTGCGCCGAGCTTTCCCGAAGCCATTATGTTGCTCACCGGCTTCTTTGGCGGGCTCTGGCTTGTATCAGCCTACCTCTTCCGCAAGGCGGCCCTTCATTGACCCGCGCGGGGCGCGATCCGAGCTCGCCATCAAGGGTCATAGCGGAACAAGCGGTAGAGATCGGTTGGATCCGTGAACAGCTGGCGCGAATGCGAAAATCCCGCTCTGCGCCCGAGATCAAGCCATGTATTGGCAGGTTCAGGCAGATCGCTCGTCTGGATATGCTGCCAAACCTGCTCAAGTTCCGCAGGGGTGAGGCTCGTCCATCGCTTTGAGATGATAGACCAGGTTCGATCGAGATAGTCGTTGCGATCCTCGCCTTCATGGAAGGTGGGCTCATAAATGAGAAAGATACCGCGGTCGCCCGTGACGCCGCGAACCTCCTCCATCAAGCGCAGCTTGTCGGCGGTCGGGAGGTGATGGAGGGAGAGGCCGCACCATACCGCATCCGCATGTTCCGGCCGATCGGCCATGGCGGCAACAAAATCGCGGTGATCGAGATCAACCGCGTAGGGCTCGCTCGCAAGATTGGCGGCCGCCAGCTCGATGGCCGGTCCCGCAAGGTCAATCCCATGATAGTGCCGGACCCGAGTGCCGCTCAGCGCCGCCTTTGCCAAGCTCGCATCGCCACAGGCTATGTCCAGAAAGCAGAAGGGCGCGGGAAAGCGCTCCGTCAGGGTCGCATGCAATATACGGCTAACTTCGCCGTGGCTTAGGACATCGCTGTCTACCAGTTTCTGATAGATGGCCCATTGGGACTGAAACACCCGAAGGGCTTCGGCGTCCACGACATCGCCGGTCGAAACGAAATGATGTATGTGAACATTGACCATGCGACATCCTGTGCGTTTGGCCGAGACTGCTGAAGGGGCGCACGGCATAGGCGAGCTGTCAAGACGGGCCCCGCAGCCATGCCTGGCCGTTATGGCGATCTGACAAGAAGGCTCAATGGCGGCACGCCAAGGCGCCACCCGGCATATCAATGGCTCAGAGCGCCGGGATATCGCCGCGTTGCCAGCCGGCTATGGTCTCGGCGGCGAAATCCGCGAAACGCCCCTCCGCAATTGCCGCGCGCATGCCGGCCATCAGCTCCTGGTAATAGGCGATATTGGCCCAGGAGAGGAGCATCCGGCCCAGAAGCTCCTCGGCCTTGAAGAGGTGATGCAGATAGGCGCGGCTATATTGGCTCGCGGCAGGACAAGGGCTTGCCTCATCCAACGGACGCGGATCATCCGCATGGCGGGCATTCTTCAGGTTGATGGCCCCAAAGCGGGTGAAGGCCTTGCCATGGCGGCCGGAACGGGTGGGCATCACGCAGTCGAACATGTCGATGCCGCGCGCCACCGCCTTGACGAGGTCGTCAGGCGTGCCGACGCCCATTAGGTAGCGCGGCCGGTCCTCAGGCAGCATGGGAACGGTGTAGTCGAGGGTCTGGAGCATCATCTCCTGCCCCTCGCCTACTGCAAGCCCGCCGACCGCATAGCCGTCGAAGCCGATTTCGACGAGCTCGCGCGCGGAGATCTCACGCAAATGCCTGAAGGTGCTGCCCTGGACGATCCCGAACAATGCCTGATCCTGTGGCGCGCCAAAGGCGTGCCTCGACCGCTCGGCCCAGCGCAGGGAAAGCATCATGGCCCGTTCGGCATCCTGCTCGCTGCATGGCCAGGCGACGCATTCATCGAGCACCATGCGAATATCCGAGCCGATCTGCGCCTGGATCTCCATGGCCCGTTCCGGTGTGAGCAGGTGACGCGAGCCATCGATGTGAGACTGGAAGGTCACCCCATGATCGGTCACCTTGCGCAGCTTGGACAAGGACATCACCTGGAAGCCGCCGGAATCGGTGAGGATCGGTCGCTGCCAGCCCATGAAGCTATGCAGGCCGCCAAGCCGGGCGAGCCGTTCCGCGCCGGGGCGCAGCATCAAATGATAGGTGTTGCCGAGAACAATGTCGGCGCCGGCAGCGCGCACCTGCTCACAATAGAGCGCCTTCACGGTTCCGGCTGTGCCAACCGGCATGAAGGCGGGGGTGCGGATCTCGCCACGCGGGGTATCGATGCGGCCGAGGCGCGCCGCCCCGTCCTCAGCGAGGCGGGTGAAGACGATGTTGCGCGGTTTCATAGGGTGGGTTTGAACCAGAGGCTGCGATCGGGGAAAAGCAGGCAAGCATCGCCATAGGAATAAAAGCGATAGCCTGCTTCGATGGCATGGGCATAGGCCTGCTTCATCCGGCCCAGCCCCGAGAAGGCCGCAACCAGCATGAACAGGGTCGAACGCGGCAAGTGGAAATTGGTCATCAGCACATCGACCGCCTTGAAGCGATAGCCCGGCGTGATGAAGATATCGGTTGCTCCCGCGAAGGGATGGATGCGGCCCTCATCGTCAGCGGCGCTCTCGAGCAGGCGCAGAGAGGTGGTGCCCACCGCGACGATACGGTGGCCCGCGGCACGCGCCAGATTGAGCCGGTCGGCCGTTTCGGGGGTGATCTCGCCGGTCTCGCTATGCATGCGGTGGTCGGCCGTGTCTTCAACCTTGACCGGCAGGAAGGTTCCGGCGCCCACATTCAACGTGACGAAGACATGGCCGATGCCGCGCTTGTCCAGTTCCGACAGGAGCTCTTCGGTGAAATGCAGGCCGGCGGTCGGTGCGGCAACCGCCCCTTCCCTGCGGGCAAACACGGTCTGATAATCCACGGCATCGCGGGCATCCTCCGGTCGCCGGGCGGCAATGTAAGGCGGGAGAGGCAAAATGCCGAAGAGCTTCAGGCGCTCGTCGAGAAAGGGCCCGGCAATATCGAAGGCAAGGGTCACTTCGCCGTTGTCGCCTTTCGCCGCGACGGTCGCATCCAGGCTCTCGGCCTCGCAGACATGAGGGTCGGCGCCGAAACGCAGGCGGTCACCCGGCTGCAGCTTCCGGCCAGGCTTGGCGAGCGCGAGCCAGGTGGCCTCGTCAGACTGCTCGATCAGGGTCGCCTCGATCACCGGCTCGTAATCACCGCGACCGAGCCTGCGCCCGGTCAGACGCGCCGGGATGACGCGGGTGTCGTTGAACACGAGCACATCGCCGGCTGTGAGCTGATCGGCGAGCGCGCGCACGGTGCTGTCGACGATCTCGCGCGTTGACTCCGGGCGCACCACCAGCAGGCGCGCTGCATCACGCGGCACGGCCGGCCGTAAGGCAATGGATGCCTCCGGCAGCTCGAAGTCAAAATCGTCGACACGCATCTGTGGTCCTTGATCGCTCAGCGCGTTCGCCTTGACTCGCCCAGGCGATTATTTCGCGTCGGCAGCAACCTGCATTTTGACGATCACATCAGGATTGCTGACCATGCCGTTGCCGCCTGCGCCCTTCTTGATCTTGTCCACGAACTCCATGCCATCGACCACTTCGCCGAACACGGTGTATTGGCCATTGAGGAAGCTCGCATCCTCGAAGCAGATGAAGAACTGGCTGTTGGCGCTATTGGGATCCTGGGTGCGGGCCATGCCCAACGTGCCGCGGCGGAACGGCTCCTTGCTGAATTCGGCCTTGAGGTCCGGCTCGTTCGAGCCGCCCATGCCGGTGCCGGTCGGGTCACCCGTCTGGGCCATGAAGCCATCAATGACCCGGTGGAATTTCACCCCGTTATAGAAGCCCTCGCGCGCGAGCTTCTTGATGCGGGCGACATGCATCGGCGCAAGGTCGGGCCGCAGCCTGATCACCACGCGGCCATCCTTGAGGTCGAGATAAATGGTGTTCTCGGGATCGTTTGGCTGCGCCGCATGAGCCACCCCCGGCACCATGGCGAACAGCATGACGGCGGACAGCATTTTCAGGATATCGATCATTTTAACCTTTCAGCCTTCCTGTGGTCGTTGACTAATTACTGACGCTGCAAAGCCGCATCGATACGGCGCCGGGCGATATCGGGAACGAAGGGCGAAATATCGCCGCCCATCCGGGCGATCTGCTTGACCAGTGAAGACGCGATCATGCGCGTGTTCGCGCTGGCAGCGAAGAAGATCGTCTCAACCTCACGGTTCATGCCGGCATTCATCTGCGCCATCTGAACCTCGTAGTCAAAGTCGCTGGAGTCGCGCAAGCCTCGCACCATCACGGATGCGCCATTGGCAATGGCCGCCTCAACAGCGAGATTGTCAAACGTGGTCACCTTGATCTCGCAGCCGTAGTCTTGCCCGATGGGCACACAGACCTCCTCCATCAGCTCCACCCGGATTTCGGCAGAAAGCAGCGGGGTCTTGCCGTGATGTATACCCACCGCAAGCACCAGCCGATCAAAGATGCGCGCCGCGCGCGAAATGATGTCGACATGGCCATTGGTGACCGGGTCAAAGCTTCCGGGATAGAAGCCAACGAGCATTTCTTGCTCCTCCATTCAGCTCCGCCGCGCCATTGCGAGCCAGACACCACCACACACCATTACACAGCCGGACATCCGGTTCACCAGGGCGACACGTTTGCGCGACAGGCTCTCCCTCAGGCGTCCTGCGAGCAGGGCATACATACCGTCTGATACGGTTGCGAGCACCATGAAAGTGACCCCCGCCAGGAGAAGCTGGCCGACATAGTCACCATGGGGATCAACGAATTGCGGGAAGAAGGCCCCGAAGAACAGCAAGGCCTTGGGGTTGCTGAGAATGACGATAAAGCCCTGCAGGACGAAGCCGCCGCGCGGTAAGGGCGGCAGCTCGCCGGTTACGGGTTCCCGGCCGCTCGCGCGAATGGTCTTGATGCCGATCCAGATGAGATAGGCGGCACCAATCAGCCTGATCCATTCGAACCAGTGGCCCACAATCTCGATGACCGAGGCAAGGCCAAGGATGAGAATGGCCAGCATGAGGGCCAGTCCGATCTGGGTGCCGGCAATATTGAGCAAGCCGGCACGGGGGCCATAGCGCAGGGAATTTCCAAGAACGAGGGTGACCGTTGGACCGGGAATGATGATGACGACCAGGGTGGCCACCAGCAGGGCCAAATAGGTTTCCACGGACATGAGGCAGCACCTTCCCCAAAACGGATCGGTGATCCAGCCCATGCCTAACGCAAAAGGTCAAGAGCGGGATCGACAGCCAGGACCATCTGTGTGCTTGGCTGTCGGCCGCTTATTCCTCGCCGGTCTCGTCCGCCTCGCCGTCCAGTGGCTCGTCGACCTCGGGCTGTCCTTCTTCCTCGGCGAGATGGGCCACGGAGACCACCCGCTCGTTCTCGGCGGTATTGAAGATGGTGACGCCTTGCGTTGCGCGTCCGGCGATACGAATGTCATTGACCGGGCAGCGGATGAGCTTGCCGGCGCCGGTCACCAACATGATCTGGTCGTTATCCTCCACTGGGAAGGATGCCACCAGGTGACCATTGCGCTTGTTCACCGCCATGGCGATGATGCCTTTACCGCCGCGGCCCGTCACTCGATATTCGTAGAACGAGGTGCGCTTGCCGTAGCCATTCTCCGAAACGGTCAGCACGGTCTGCTCCACAGCGGATAGGGCCGCATAACGCTCGGGGCTGAGCGAGACCTCATCGCCCGCGGCCTCTTCCTCGCCGTTCTCGCCAGTATCGGCATCACCATTCGCGTCGATGGCGGCCTCGCCAGGCTGCTCGCTCTCCTCGCCCCGCATCGCTCGGCGCAACCTGAGATAGGCCCGCGCCTCAGCCGGGGTGGCATCGCTGTGGCGCAGCACGGAAATGCCGATCACCGTATCCGCCCCAAGCTCGGCATCGCTACCGAGCTTGATGCCACGCACGCCGGTGGAGGTGCGGCCCGCAAAGACACGCACATCATCCACGGGGAAGCGGATGCAGCGGCCATTGGCCGTGGTGAGCAGGATGTCATCCTCTGGCGTGGCGATCACCACACCCACGATGGCATCTCCCTCCTCCTCCAGCTTCATGGCGATCTTGCCGGCGCGGTTGATGTTCACGAAGTCGGCGAGAGCATTCCGGCGCACCGTGCCGAAGCGGGTGGCGAAGACGAGGTTCAAGCGATCGCTGTTTTCCTCATCATCGGGCATGAACAGAATAGTCGAGATCCGCTCGCCCTGCTTCAGCGGCAGCAGGTTCACCAGCGCCTTGCCGCGGGACTGGGGCGTGCCGATGGGCAGGCGCCAGACCTTCATGCGGTAGACCATGCCGGTGGACGAGAAGAACAGCACGGGCGTGTGAGTATTGGCCACGAAGAGCTGGGACACGAAGTCCTCGTCCTTCATGGACACGCCAAAGCGACCCTTGCCTCCGCGGCGCTGCGCCCGGTAGGTCGAGAGCGGCACGCGCTTGATATAGCCGGCATGGGAGACGGTGATCACCATGTCCTCCCGCGCGATCAGGTCCTCGTCCTCGACCTCGAAGCCTTCCTCGGTGATCTCCGTACGCCGGGGGGTGGCGAATTCGGCCTTTGCGGCTTCCAGCTCCTCGCGCACGATCTGCTGGACACGGGCACGGGAGCGCAGGATATCGAGATAATCCGTGATCTTCTCGCCCAGTTCCTTCAACTCGTCGCCGATTTCATCGCGGCCGAGGGCAGTCAGACGCTGTAGGCGCAGATCGAGGATGGCCCGGGCCTGCTCCTCGGACAGGCGGATGGTGCCAGCCTCGCTCACCACATGGCGCGGATCGGCAATGAGCCGGACCAGAGGCTCCATATCCTTGGCCGACCACTCCCGCCCCATGAGTTCGGCGCGAGCCGCGGCCGGATCAGGGCTTTCGCGGATGACGCGGATCACCTCGTCGATATTGGCAACCGCAATGGCAAGGCCAACGAGAATGTGCGCCCGTTCCCGCGCCTTGTTCAGGAGAAACTTGGTGCGCCTCGTGACCACTTCCTCGCGGAAGGCAACGAAAGCCTGCAGCATGTCCCGAAGGGTCAAGAGCTCCGGGCGGCCGCCGGACAGGGCCACCATGTTGCAGCCGAAGCTCGTCTGCAGGGGCGAGAAGCGGTAGAGCTGATTGAGTACCACATCCGCGACGGCTTCGCGGCGCAGCTCGATGACGACGCGAAGCCCCTGGCGGGAGGATTCGTCCCGGATATCGGCAATCCCCTCGATGCGCTTGTCACGCACGAGCTCGGCGATCTTCTCGACCATGGTCGCCTTGTTGACCTGGTAGGGGATCTCGGTCACAACGAGCGCCTCTCGCTCCTTGCGCACCGTCTCAACCTCCACCCGGGCCCGCATGACGATGGAGCCACGCCCCGTCGCATAAGCCGAGCGAATGCCGGCGCGGCCAAGGATGAGCCCCCCGGTCGGGAAATCCGGCCCGGGCATGATCTCGGCCAGCTCCTCCGCCGAAATCGCAGGGTTCGCCATGAAGGCGATGCAGGCGTCCACAACCTCACCCAGATTATGGGGCGGGATGTTGGTGGCCATGCCGACGGCGATGCCCCCTGCCCCGTTCACCAAAAGGTTCGGGAACTTGGCCGGCAGAACCCGCGGTTCATGCTCCGAGTTGTCGTAATTGGGCTGGAAGTCGACCGTGTCCTTGTCGAGGTCATCCAGCAGGTAATGGGCGGGCTTGGCGAGCCTGACCTCGGTGTAGCGCATGGCCGCCGGCGGGTCGCCGTCCAGCGAGCCGAAATTGCCCTGTCCATCCAGCAATGGCAGGCGCATGGAGAAATCCTGCGCCATACGCACCAGCGCATCGTAAATGGACTGGTCGCCATGGGGATGGTACTTACCGATCACGTCGCCGACGACGCGTGCCGCTTTGCGATAGGGCTTGTTCCAGTCGTAGCCATTCTCCTGCATCGAGAACAGGATCCGGCGATGCACCGGCTTCAACCCGTCGCGCACATCGGGCAGCGCACGGCTCACGATCACGCTCATGGCGTAATCGAGATAGGAGCGCTTCATCTCCTCGACGATGGAAACCGGATTTACGTCGAAGGGGGACGGATCAGACTCGGATTGTCCACGATCGCTATCGGCCAAACTCTAACGCCTTTTGTGATTTGACTATGCTAGCGCAAAGGCACGCCGAGGCGGCGCACCCCGACAAGCGCGGGGAACAACCCGGCGAGTCGGCTGCTCCTTATGTAGCAACCCTAGGGCGCAGACGCAATCGAGCCCGCGGTTTGTTCCGCCTTAAGATGCGGGTTGACCAGCAGGGCTCACTCCATAGGGCAGAATGTCGCGCAAGCTGCACCAATGCGGCTTCCTGCAAGTCTGCACCACCACTCTCTGCTGTTGCTGAAAGCTTGGTGCGGTCGGGGAGACTCGAACTCCCACGGGGGTTAACCCGCTAGCCCCTCAAGCTAGTGCGTCTACCAATTCCGCCACGACCGCGTATTGAGGCCCCAAAGGGTGGCGCTCATCTAACAATCCGTTCGCCGCAACGCAAGTGTTTCCGTTGGCCATCGGCGATAATCCGTCTAATAGAGGCAATATGCTTCAGCCGATCCCCACCAATCCCGCATCAAAAAGCCTTTATTGCCGCAGCCCGGCGGTCGTTTGGAGCACTGCGCAAGGACTTGTGGATTACGAAGCCGCGGTTGCCAGAATGGAAGAGCAGGCCGCAGCGATCGCTGCGGGAGAATCGCCCGAACAGATCTGGCTTGTCGAACACCCTCCCCTCTATACGGCGGGCACCAGCGCCGTTGCGGCAGACCTGCTCACCCCCGAGCGCTTTCCGGTCTACCGGACCGGCCGCGGCGGGCAATATACCTATCACGGACCCGGCCAGCGGGTTGCTTATGTGATGCTCAATCTCGGCCGGCGCGGCCAGGACCTCCGCCTGTTCGTGCATGGACTCGAGGCCTGGCTCATCGACACGCTTGCGCAGTTTGGCATTACCGGGGAAACGCGTGACGATCGGGTCGGGGTCTGGGTGCGCCGCCCGGAGCGCTCGGCCACAGCGGAAGATAAGATCGCAGCCATTGGCATCCGCGTGCGGCGCTGGGTCTCGTTCCACGGTATCGCGCTCAATGTCTCGCCGGAACTCGATCATTTTTCAGGGATCGTGCCCTGCGGGGTGCGCGAGCACGGGGTAACGAGCCTTGCCGATCTCGGACGAGAGGCCAGCATGGACGAGGTCGATGACGCGCTGCGCAGATGCTTCGAGCGGCATTTCGGGCCGACTGTTGGCGCCTGATCTAGAACCGCCCACGGCGGGCCGCGCGCCAGAGTGTCCACTGCCGGCGCAGCTGTGAGATCTCGATGGGCTGTTTCAGAGGATTGCTCCCGGAACGGGCTGCTGCATCGAGAGCCAGATCCGTGAGCGAGACCGGCAGGAAAGCCGGGAAGGCAGCAGATGGTATGGTGCCCAGGAGGGCTCGTGCCTCTTTCAGGCGCTTGCGGGCATGCTGCACCAGATCGCCGATGGTCCGTTGCACAGGATCATCCCACCGGCCTGAGAGGATATGGGCCGGGGTTAGTCCGTGAACTGCCAGCACATCTTCAGGAATGAAGCACTGACCCCGCGAGCGATGGAGCGGCAGCGACCGCAAGAGGCCGGACAAGCCGAATGCAACGCCGGCAAGGCCCGCCGCATCGGAACAGGCCTCCGCCTGGCGGCCTGCGAGAATGAGGGCGGCCATCTGGATGAGGGCCGAGGAGGTCTCGCCGAGATAGCCCTCGAGATCATTCAGCGTGGGCATCGGATCATCATAGATGTCGAAGCGCCGTGCCTCGATCAGATTGGCGAGGGCCTGTTCGGGGATGGTGCGATCTGCGATCGCGGGTCCAAGCTCAAGCAGCACGGGATGCTCCGGCGCCTGTCCCTGATAGGCGGCCGCCACCGCATCTGCCCACCATTGCAGCCTGATGTCGCCAAGCATTGGCTCGCGGACGGCCTCGCGGATGCGCGCAATCTCGATATTAAAGGCATAGAGCGCCAGAATGAGGCGGCGCTTTTCATCAGGCACGAAGAGTGCCGCCAGGAAGCGATCCTTGTCCCCCCCGCGCACGAGGTCGAAACAGTATCGCTCGCCATCCTCAAGGGGCTGTTGCATCAGCGTTGTGTGGGATCATCCACCGCGATCAGGGCGGCGGCCACGGCACGGTCCTCTGCGAGAAGCACATTATAGGTGCGGGCGGCCGCTCCAGTGGTCATGAGCTCAAGGCCGATCTTCCTTTCACGAAAAGCCTCGCGCACAGAAACAGCGGGCCTGCGCATTTCGTTGCCGCAGCCCAAAAGCAGGAACTCGATCGCGTCCGCCTCCGCAAAGACACGGGCAAAAACCGCCGGGCTAAGCTCGTCGATCGAGCTTACCGGCCAGCCATAAATCCCGCTCGGCAAGAGCAGAATCGACCCGCGATGTGACATTTCCGCAAAGCGGAACCCGCCATTGCCATAAGCATCCACCGGCGCCCGGCCGGGATAATGTGCGTCGTCAGCGTTCTGCATCGCTCGACCGGCGAGATTGCGCCGGATCCGTCGTTACGATTGGGATGCGCCAGAGGGGGACGCATTGCGGGCCCCGCTGGCAGGGGCACCGGCGCGCTGCTTGGCGGCGGCATTTGTGCTGCCAGCGCGCACATTCACCGATGCCTTCTCGGCAACCGAACTCCAGTCGCGCTTGACGCCCACCAGCAGCAGGATGGGTGCTGCGACAAAGATCGAGGAGTAGGTGCCGACGATGACGCCCCACAGCATGGCGAAGGTGAAGCCACGCAACACCTCGCCGCCGAAGACATACAGCGACAACATCGCGAGGAAGGTCGTCACGGAGGTCAAGATGGTGCGCGACAGCGTGCTGTTCAACGACAGATCGATGAGATCAATCAGCCGCATGGTCTTATATTTGCGCAGATATTCGCGGATGCGGTCGAATACCACGACCGTGTCGTTGAGCGAATAGCCCACGATGGTGAGCACAGCTGCGATGATGGTCAGGTTGAACTGGATCCCGAGCAGGCAGAAGAGGCCGATGGTCAGCACGACGTCATGGACCAGCGAGAGGATCGCGCCGATGGCGAACTGCCACTCGAAGCGGAACCAGATATAGATCAGGATTCCAACCATCGAGATCAGCACCGCCATGGTACCAAGCTGGGCGAGTTCGCCGGAGACCTTGGGGCCTACGACCTCCGTGCGCAAATAGGTTACGTCCGGACCCAGCGCATTGCGGATCTTAGTGAGGCTGTCCTGCTGGGCCTGCTCGCCCTCCTGCTGGCCAATCCTGATGACGACCTGGTTGGGCGCGCCCAGACCCTGAACCTCGACCTCGCCGAGGTTGAGGCCTCCAAGGGTGTTGCGCAGCTGAGCTAGGTCGGCCTCCTTCGGTGTCTCGATCTCGATGACCGTGCCGCCCTTGAAGTCGATGCCGTAATTGAGGCCGACGGTCATGAACAGAACGATCGAGGCGATCATCAGCAGGCCCGATAGCGCATAGCCAAACCGGGCAAACCGCATGAAGCTGTAGTTCGTGTCGTCGGGTATGAAGCGGATCGGCCGCATTAACGGTGCCTCGATTATTCTTAGAGCGGAATCGTCCGGGGCCGCGCGCTGCGGAACCACCAGACCACCATGAGCCGCGTCAGCGTGAAGGCCGTGAACATCGAGATGGCGATGCCGAGGGTCATCGTGACTGCAAACCCGCGAACGGGACCCGAGCCCATGCCGAAGAGGACGACGGCGGCTATGAGGCCCGTGACGTTCGAGTCGATAATCGTCGCCAAGGCACGGTCGAAGCCCGCCTCCAGCGAGGAGATCACCGGGCGGCCATTGCGCTGCTCTTCACGGATGCGCTCATAAATCAGCACATTGGCATCAACCGCCATGCCGATGGTGAGCACGATGCCAGCGATCCCGGGGAGTGTCAGCGTTGCCTGCAAGACCGAGAGGGCGGCAAACAACAGAATAAGGTTCACCAGGAGGGCGAGATTGGCGAAGATGCCAAACAGCCCGTAGCCCACAATCATAAAAGCAAAGACGGCGACGACTGCGATCACCGACGCCATGGTTCCGGCCCGGATGGAATCCGCACCGAGGCTTGGACCGACACTGCTCTCCTGCACGATCTGCAGCCGTGCCGGCAGTGCGCCTGAGCGCAGGACGATCGCGAGGTCATTGGCCCCCTCGACGGTGAAGCGGCCGCTGATCTGACCGGTGCCGCCAAGGATCGGCTCGTTGATCACGGGGGCGCTGATCACCTCGTTATCGAGCACGATGGCGAAGGGCTTGCCGACATTGCGCTGGGTGAGATCACCAAATCGCTGAGCGCCGCGCTGGTTGAAGCGGAACGAGACGATCGGCTCGCCTGTGCGCTGGTCGAAGCCCGGCTGGGCATCGGTCAGATCCTCGCCTTCGACGGTTGCGCGGCTCGAGGTCTGGACGAAATAGGGAATCCGGGGCTCATCCTGGGAATAGAGCAGGTCACATCCCGGTGGCGCGCTGGCCGGTTGGGCCGATTGAGGCTGCTCATCGCAAAGCAGCCGGAATTGCAGCTGGGCGGTGGTTGCGAGCAGTTCCTTCAAACGGGCAGGATCCTGCAGCCCCGGTACCTGAACTTCGATGCGATCGGCCCCTTGTCGGGTGATGGAGGGTTCCGTGGTGCCCAGAGCATCGACGCGGCGGCGCACAATCTCGATCGACTGCTGAACGGCGCGGGAGATTCGCGTCTGCAGACCCGCTTCAGTGAAACTGATGATGATCCGGTCGCCATCACGGGTCACATCGGCGGATGCGATGCTTTGCGAGCCATCCATGAACAGGCCGGAGGAAATGGGCTGGGCGAGCTGCCTGATCCGCTCGAGCGCCTTCTCAACATCCTCGGGGTTGCGAATGCGCACCGAAACCTGGGTGCCCGAGCGACCAAGCCCGGTATAGCCTACGCGCGCGTCCCGCAGTACCTGGCGAATATCGCCAATCATCTGGCCGGTGAGGTGGTTCACAAGGTCATTGCGATCCACCTCGAGCAGGACCTGCGAGCCGCCCTGAAGATCAAGGCCGAGATTGACGGTCTTTGTCGGCAGCCAGGAGGGCAGCTCCGCCCTAACGCGCTCGGGAAGAACATTGGGCAGCGCGAGCAGCACCCCAATGAGCACCACGACAACGGTGGCAATGACCTTCCATCTGGCGAAATACATTCTTCGGTCTTTCACCCATAAAGCACAGCCGCCGAAGCAGCATTCCGCGCATCACAGCCGCTTCAGCTGGCGGCGGCTTCGTCCTTCACCGGCTCGCCCTTGGTGCGAACCTCGGCCACCATGCTTTTTACGACCCGCACCCTGACATTGTCAGCCAGTTCCACCTGCAGCTCGCGCTCGTCAATCACCTTCGATACTTTGCCCACAAGGCCACCGGAGGTGACGATCGTATCGCCACGGCGAATATTCGCGATCATCTCCTGGTGCTGCTTGGCCCGCCGCTGCTGCGGGCGGATCAACAGGAAATAGAAGATCACGAAAATCGCAATCAGCGGCAGCATAGAGACCAGGAAGTCGCTCGACGCCGCTCCAGTGCTCTGCGCATAGGCCGGTGTAATCCACATCCTCGTCCCCGCTCCCATCGTGAAATGGCACGCGAGCACAAAGCTCCCGGCCTGCCTTTGATTTGGGCCGGAATATAACCGGCAATGGCAGGTTTGCAATACAAGCATTGCTGATTGCGCCAACGTGACCGGCGGTCCGGCAACACCCATTGGACAGGGATCTCCACCCGGCACATGGCTGCCATGCGGCGGGGTTAGGCGATTTTCTCCCGGCAATTCATGGGCTAAACAGGCGCTCAAAGTGATTTCGAGGACGACCCATGACAACGCATCTCACCGATGGCCAATTGCTCAATGCGCTGGAGCGGATCGCCGCAGCACTCGAGCGCCTGTCGCCGCGCGCCGCGGTCGAGCCGAATCTCGATTCTGCCCAGGCGTTCATCTGGCACCCGGACCGTGGCCTCGAGCCGGTGGCGCGGGTCAACCGGGTAGAGATGCAGCTTCTCAAGGGGATCGACCGCATGCGCGATACCCTGCTTGAGAATACCACCCGCTTCGGTCGGGGATTGCCGGCCAACAACGCCCTGCTCTGGGGCGCACGGGGCATGGGCAAGAGCTCGCTGGTGAAAGCGGTGCATGCGGCGGTCAATGAAGAGGTCGGCGGCAGGCTCAAACTCATCGAGATCCACCGGGAGGACATTGAAAGCCTGCCGGCGCTCATGGGACTCATCCGGCGGCATGTGGACTACCGGTTCATCGTATTCTGCGACGACCTTTCCTTCGATGGGGATGATACCACGTACAAATCGCTCAAGGCGGCACTGGACGGGGGCATCGAGGGACGGCCCGACAATATGCTGTTCTATGCGACCTCCAATCGCCGCCATCTCCTGCCGCGGGATATGATGGAGAATGAGCGCTCAACGGCGATCAATCCCTCGGAGGCCGTCCAGGAGAAGGTCTCGTTGTCCGACCGCTTTGGATTGTGGCTCGGATTCCATAACTGCTCGCAGTCGGAATTTCTCGAGATGGTCACGGGTTACGCCAATCACCTCAATCTCAGGATCAGCCCTGAGCAACTCAAGGCCGAGGCGATCGAATGGTCGGCGACCCGCGGGTCGCGCTCGGGGCGCGTCGCCTGGCAGTTCATTCAGGATCTCGCGGGCCGGCTCGGGGTTCCCCTCACGGTTGCCTGACGGCCAAGCGATTTGGGGCGAAGATCTCAGCGCAAGGGAGTGACAATCATGGATCTCGGCATCAGGGGACGACGGGCCATCGTATGTGCCTCGAGCCGCGGGCTTGGCCGCGGCTGCGCAATGGCGCTGGCGGAAGCGGGCGTGGATCTCGTGATCAACGGCCGCGATCGCGCCAAGCTCGAGGACACGGCGCGAGACATCCGCGAAAGGACGGGTGTCTCCGTGACGGCGGTCGCAGCAGATGTCAGCACGGCGGAGGGACAGGATGCCCTACTTGCGGCATGCCCCGATCCCGACATCCTGGTGAACAATAATGGCGGCCCGCCGCTCAGAGACTTCCGCGCCGTCGACCGTGACGCCATGCTCGCGGGCGTCGTTCAGAACATGGTGACGCCGATCGAGCTCATCCAGAAGGTGATCGATCCCATGATGGCGCGCGGCTTCGGCCGGATCGTCAATATCACCTCCTCGTCAGTGAAGGCACCGATTGCGGGGCTCGACCTCTCGAGCGGCGCGCGCGCCGGCCTCACGGGCTTTCTTGCGGGCGTTGCACGAACGGTCGCACACCGTAACGTCACCATCAATTCTATTCTCCCGGGTGCCTTCGATACGGATCGCCTCAAGGTCACGTTCAAGCGTTACGAGGCAGAGGGGCGCTCAGAGGAGGAGGTCCGTGCCGCGCGTACCAAGGCCATTCCGGCGGGGCGCTTCGGCACAGCGGACGAGTTCGGACAGCTCTGCGCGTTCCTGTGCAGCGTGCATGCGGGCTATATCGTGGGCCAGAACTTCCTCATCGATGGCGGTGTCGTGAACGCCACGTTCTAAGAAGCGACAGGCGGTCCGGAGGCAAGTTGCTGCCTGGATCTGGTCATGCTGCGTTGAGTCTTGCTGCAAATAGGGCGCACCCAGCCTGTTCCCAAATCGGCTTCAACTCGCCTCGGCCTGTATCTGCACGTCCTGATACTGGAAGCTCTTGGCAGAAGGCTGCGCTTTCAGATCCAAAACCTTCGTGGCGATGCGTTGCGCCTCCTCGCTGCCATGCATGATGAGGCTGTTGTCTGCTCGGAGCATGTCCAGGCCGAGTTCACCGATCCAGAGCTGGGTAAACAACCGGAGATCTGCGTAGATCACCACGTTGACATCATAGCCCGGGTTCTTCTGGCAAACGTCGACCTCGGGGCGGTTGAGCACCAGCCACCAATACCGCGAGCACCCTGCCCGCTTCGGTACGCCCACGAATTCGAACTGCATGACGAATTGATGGGCCGGCATCATCTCGGGCCGTATCTGCCGGCGCATACTCCACATCAACAGCCCTGGATCAAGATCATCTGGACCGATCCGAGCCTGGCCCCAGCGCTGGCTCCAAGCCCCCATCAGCTCGATGATAGGCCTGAATGCCTCACCAGCGCTGGTCAGTTCATAAATGCGTCCAAGCCCGGACGCCTTCGGCGTACTTCTTATTACAGCTGCAGCTTCGAGCTCCCTGAGGCGCTGCGAGAGAAGAGTGCGCGAGATCTGCGGAAGGCCCGCGCGCAGCTCATTGAAGCGGCGAGGCCCGAAACACAGCTCTCGGATTATCAGAGGCGTCCAACGCTCAGCGAAAATCTCGGCTGTCTTGGCCACCGGGCAAAACTGTCCATAGGTCTTCATGCCCTCGTTATGACATACACGCGTTTAAATGGAATGCCAAAAAAATGTACTTTATGCGTGCGGACAGAAATGCCATGGCATCCTCCCCACGCCTAGCAGAGGAATTCACATGGCAAGCATCGGTTCGCTTCCCGAACGCGCTGGGTTAGGCACCGTTCGATTTGCCCAGGCCATCGCCCGGTTCGGCCCCCGCCGGCCCAAATGCCGGCTCGTCAGGGGACTTTTTGATGGCCGAGTGTAGCAGCGGACCCAAGCGGGCATGGCGGAGGCTGCATGGGGTCCCGAGTTGAGGTTGCGGAGCAGGCGCCGAGGCCGGACTCAGCGTGCCTGGAAGCATGACGGCGTGAGCGAGATCATCGTCTCGCCACCTCCTCGGCACTGATCGGCCGGTGCGCCCTCGATCCGCCCCATGATTAAGGACGCATAGGCATCATCAGTGACAGGACAGCGCAGTAGCCATTAGGATGCATTGCCGCTAGCCATCCACGTTATCCTGCGTGGCGTAAGCGGACCGGTGTAATGCATCTGTATTTCTTGATTGCCAATTTTGCCGCGCTTCTCGTGGTGGTGAGCCTAGCGCAGCCCCTGGCGGCGCGGGCCAAGCTCTCGGCATCGGTACTGCTTGCCATTGTCGGGATCCTCACTGGCGTTGCCTCCCAGATCCTGGTGGATGAGCGGTTCGGCGGCGGGCTGGGCGAGATTGCGAGCCACCTTGCCGATCTCCCGATCGACAGTCACGTGTTCTTGTCGATCTTCCTGCCCGTCCTCCTTTTCCAGACGGCGCTGACCATGGATCTGCGCCAGCTTGCGGAAGATGCGGCCCCTATCTTCAGCCTCGCCGTGCTGGCGGTGATCGCCGCGACCTTCACCATCGGCCTTCTGCTCTGGCCATTTGCTGGTCTGCCGCTGGTCGCCTGCCTCATGCTGGGCTCGATTGTCGCGACCACGGATCCTGTAGCAGTGGTTGGCATTTTCCGCGACGTGAGCGCTCCATCACGGCTCGTTCGGCTGGTCGAGGGCGAAAGCCTGCTCAATGACGCCGCCGCGATCACCCTGTTCACCCTGCTTCTCGGCTTCATGCTCACCAATGCGCATGCAAGCCTCACTCAGGGCTTCTTCATCTTCCTCCAGGCTTTTCTCGGGGGGATCGTGTTCGGGGGCTGCGCCGGCTGGCTGATGAGCCGCCTCTTGCCGTTGGTGCGGGATTTCCGGCTTGCACAGGTCAGTCTTTCCGTCGCCCTTCCCTATCTGGTCTTTACCCTTGGCGAAGAGCAGTTGAAGGTTTCGGGCGTCGTGGCGGTGGTGGTCGCGGGGCTCGTCTTTGCCCTGCAGGGGCCGCGCCGGGTCCGACCGGATGATTGGAGCTATTTGCGCGAAGTGTGGGAGCAGATCGAGTTCTGGGCGAGCTCGATGGTGTTCGTGCTTGCCGCCCTGCTGATTCCGCGTCTCCTCATTCAGGTGGAATGGAGCGATATCGGCCTTCTCGGCCTCGTGATCATCGGTGCTCTCCTCTCGCGGGCGGCAGTGCTGTTCGGCGTCTTGCCGCTGTTGAGCTTCGCCAAGCTCAGCGAGAAGATCAGCACCTCGTTCAAGCTGGTCATTCTGTGGGGTGGCTTACGCGGCGCGATCACGCTGGCGCTCGCCTTGGCGGTGACGGAGAACAACGTCATCCCGCCGGAAATCCAGCGCTTCGTCGCGGTGCTGGCCACCGGCTTCGTTCTGTTCACTCTGCTGTTCTATGGCACCACATTGCGCCCGCTGGTGCGTCTGCTCAAGCTCGACCGGCTTTCGCCATTCGATGCCGCCCTGCAAGCCCAGGTGCTCGCCAATGCTCAGGCGGATCTTACTGAGCGGACGGCGGCGCTCGCGCTCAGCTATGGGATCGACCCGACAGCGGCCGACGGGCTGTTTGCGCGCGACAAGATCGAGGCTGAAAAGGTCTGGGCGGAGCTTGCCGATAATGATGAGATTGCCGATCGCCACCGCATCATTCTGGGGCTCATCGCCCTGGCGCGGCGGGAGAGCCAGCTCGTTCAAGACAAGTTCCGCAGCCGCGCGGTGTCACCCGAGGCGGCCGCCGTGCTCTTGCGCCACGCCGCACGGCTGATGGATCAGGCACGCGCCGGCGGGCGCTATGGCTATAACAGGGCGGCGCGAGATCTGCTGGGCTTTTCCTGGCGGATCCGTCTCGCCCAGCTCGTTCACCGCCTGTGCGGTATTGATCGACTGCTCGCAAGCCTCCTCAGCCAGCGCTTCGAGCGGCTGATGGTCATCCGGATCGTTCTCGACGAGCTTTCGGTGTTTACGGAAAGCCGGATCAGACCTGTGCTGGGGCCACGGGTTGCCAAGCTGCTGGCGGAGATCCTCGATAGCAGGAAGGATGCAACCACCAGCGCGCTCGATGCGCTGAAGCTTCAATATCCGACCTATGCGGTTTCTCTCGAGAGACGCATTCTCAGCCAGTCGGTCGTCCGCACCCAGGCGCTCGAATATGAGAGGCTGCTTGATGAGGGACTGATCGGGCCTGAGCTTTACAGCAAGCTCAGACAGGGCCTTTCAGAGGAGCAGCGCCGTTCGGAAAGCCTGCCCTCTCTCGATCTCGGGCTCAACACTCGGGAGCTGGTCGGGCATGTGCCGCTGTTTGCGGGCCTTACGGACGAGCAGAAAAACCTGATTGCCGATCTGCTCATCCCGCATTTTGCCATGCCAGGCGAAGTGCTCATCAGGGAGGGTGAGCGCGGATCCACGATGTATTTCATTTCATCGGGTGCAGTGCGCGTTGCGGTGGGAAGCAAGACCTTCAATCTCGGGCGCGGCGAGTTCTTCGGAGAGTTCGCGCTTCTCTCCCATTCGCGCCGGCAGGCGACGGTGACCGCGCTGAGTTATTGCCAGTTGCTCATTCTCAAGGCGGATGATCTCGCCAACCTCATGCAGAGATTTCCGGATATCAAGGCCGAGATCGATGCGGTCGCAGCGCGGCGCCAGGCGATCAACCGCGAGATCGCACACACGTCCTTCTAGATCATCTATCGGTCTAAAGGGTCATCTTGGATCAATGGAGATCGAGACGATCACCCCTCGATCGCCTCCTTTACGGCGGCGGCGAGCTGCTTCAGCGTGAAAGGCTTCGGCAGGAAGGCGAAATCGGCCATGTCCTCCAGGTTCTTGCGGAAGGCATCCTCGGCATAGCCCGAGATGAAGATGACCTTGCTGTCCACCTTGCGCTTGCGCAGCTCCTTCAGCAGCGTGGGTCCGTCCATTTCCGGCATGACCACGTCCGAGAGAACCAGATCGATCTTGCCTAGGCCCTGCTCCACCAGCTCAAGGGCCGAGGCGCCGCTATCGGCCTCGATCACCTTATAGCCGCGCTGAGCAAGGGCGCGGGAGGCAAAGGCGCGCACGGCCTCCTCATCCTCCACCAGCAGGATCGTGCCATTGCCGCTGAGATCGGCGCGCTTGGCCTCCTTTTTCTCAGGCTTGGCAGGGCTCGCCGGCTCAGCCTGCTCCACACGCGCCGCATAGCGCGGGAGATAGATCCGGAAGGTGGTACCGCGGCCGAGCTCGCTGTCGCAGAAGATGAAGCCGCCCGTCTGCTTGACAATGCCATAGACGGTCGACAGTCCAAGCCCCGTGCCCTTGCCGACCTCCTTGGTGGAGAAGAACGGCTCGTAGATTTTCTCAAGCACCTCGCGGCTCATGCCCGTGCCGGTGTCGATCACCTCGCATAGGACATAATCGCCGGCAGGCATCACATCGGGCTTGTTGACCGAGGTGTCGGTGATGGTGACGTTGGCGGTGCGGATGGTGAGACTGCCGCCATCGGGCATGGCGTCGCGGGCGTTCACCGCGAGATTCATCACCACCTGCTCGAACTGGTTGACGTCTACCTTGACCAGGCCGAGATCACGGCCATGGATCATGCGCAGCTCGATCTTCTCGCCGAGGAGCCTGCCGAGAAGGTTGCCCAAGTCGGATAGAACATCGGTCAGCGAGAGGACTTCGGGGCGCAGGGTCTGGCGACGGGAGAATGCCAGCAATTGGCGCACCAGATTGGCGGCCCGGTTGGCATTCTGCTTGATGTTCATGATGTCCTTGAAGGACGGATCCGTCGGACGGTGCCGGGCGAGAAGCAGATCGGAAAAGCCGATGATCGCGGTCAGCACGTTGTTGAAGTCGTGGGCGATGCCGCCGGCGAGCTGGCCGATCGCCTGCATCTTCTGGCTCTGCGCGAATTGCAGCTCCAGCGCGCGATGCTCGGTGGTGTCGACCGCGTAAAGAATGAGGCTCGGGCTGTTGTTCGAAATCTCCTCCACGCGGGATACGAAAAGCTGTGCGGTCCGTGACGGCGTCTCGGTCAGCATCACATCCAGCGGCGCAACGGGCGCGCGCCCGGTGCGGGCGGTGGCGAAGGCGGCCTCGACAGCCTGGCGATTCTCCGGCTCGATCGCATCGAGAAGACGAGCGCCGCGCATGCCGGCCTTGGGCGCGAGTGCCGCAAAGGCCGCATTCACATTGCGGATGACCCCCTGCTCGTCGACCTCGGCAATTCCGATCGGGGCGCCATTGACCAGCCGCGACAGACGGATCTCGGCCGACTCGACCACTTGGGCGGCATCGCTGCCAGGCCGCAAATCGAGCACCAAGGAGCGCGAGGGCTTGGCACGACCGCTGTCGTCGAAATCAACCCGGTGAATGATGCGGACAGGGATCAGCGTGCGATCCTGCGCCACGAGGTCAAGATCGAAACTCTCGACCGACTTGCCACCGCGCTTCATGAGCACGCTGGAGAGGACCGACATGCCCCCATCGGCCAGGATCGAGCGCAGATTGAGCGTCCCGTCGGTGGTCTTGGCGAGATCGATGCCGAGCCAACCGGCCAGGGTGGCGTTGATATATTCGATTTTGCCATCCGCATCGGCGGAGAAAAAACCTGCCGGCGCGTGATCGAGATAGTCGATGATATATTGCAGGTGCTCGAAAGCAGCCTCCTGCCGGGCCCGATCGTCGGTCATGTCCGTAATCCGCCAGACCGTATAAACGACACCAGCCGCGGGCGGGCTCTGCTCCACCGCAACCCTGATCCAGGCCGGCTTATCCTTGCGGCTGCCGGCGGCGACGCTGCCTGCCGCCAGTCGGAACTCCTCGAAGGCCGACTCGCGATCGCGCGCCGCAAGGGTCAAGCGGTAGATGCGGTCGGAAATATCGGGATAACCGGTATAAAGCCCTTCCACGCCAACCGGACGGCTGATTCCCGCCGCCGAGAGCAGCTTGCGATAGGCATGGTTCGAGAAGACGACGCGGCCGCGGTCGTCAGTCACGACACAGGCATCTGGAAAGCTGTCGAGCACCGCCTCGAAAAAGCTTTCGATCCGCGTCATCGGACCAATGTGAACAAAGCCCGCAAGCCAGCCCAGGATGGCGATGACGCCAATGATAATTGCGCAGACAGCTATGGCCTGCAGCCAGGGGGGCATTTCTCCGGTATTCACAGCGCCGAAGGCGCCGATCGCGGCCGCAGCGCATACCGCCAGGAAGATGGCGAGCACCAGCGTGACAACGGCCAAACCCAATGCGCGACCTCGCACCGGCCCCCAAGCTCCGTTCCGTTCTTTCACCCCGATATCATTCATCTATATTTAAGTCTCGCCAGCGCGAATCAGCCGCAGTATAGCGGCTAGACTTTACAGTTGGGATGTTCGACATCTCAAACGGAACGCGCAGACCCGCGCGGGTTTTCTCGTCCAGAGCGCGCGAAATGCGGGTTTGCGACCTTGGGCCATGTCGGTTTTTCGCTCGTGGTCCTTTTCTGATATTAGTGGTGAGTGTTTCAAGCGGCTTACCGAAGAAGGCAGGATAGATGATGGACGTCAATCTTTTGCTGATCGGCCTTGCAGTGATCGCGGGGCTCGCAATCATTGCCGCGATCGCTCTGGCCCTTCGCGCTATTGGCGGCCGTATCCGCGGGCGCGAAGGCTCGCGCTTGGCGATACTGGAATATCAAGAGGTCGACAAGGCACGACGGCTGGTTCTCATCCGGCGGGATAATGTCGAGCATCTCCTGCTGCTCGGTGGTGGGCGCGATCTCGTGGTGGAAGCTGGAATCGGCAAGCCCAGGGTGGAAGCCAATCTGGGAATGCCGGCCGAGGCCGCCCGCGTCGCAGCGCCGGCACCGCGTCTCGGGCAAGGCTATACGGCAGAACCTTCGCTCGGCGCACCTGCCGGGCATGCACCTGCCGCGGCCGGCGTTGCCGCGGATGCTCTCGCAGGTGCCATCGCCGCCAATCCGCCGCGTCGTCTCGATAAAGCGCCCGGTGCTGCAGGTCCTAGCAACGCACCGGCTGTATCGTCTGGCCCGGCACTCGCACGCGACGCCTCGCCACGGCCGCGAGCCGTAGCGCCGCAGCCCGCGGAGGCTGCCGTTCCATCGAAAAAGCCAGCCAGCCCCTCTCCTGCGGCGGCACCACAGCCGAAATGGCAGGAACCACAGGTGGCCTCTCAGCCCGAAGCGCCCGCACAGATGGCACCGGCCGAGCCACAACCCGCGCTGCAGACGGCAGTCCAGCCAAACACGATCGCGGCTCAGTCAAATGGCATCGCGGGTGAAGCGCCCGCTCAAGCAAACCCCGTCCCCGGCTCAAAGCCGGCCTTCGCATTCTCGCTGGAAGATGACGGCGTCATCGATGGGACATTGCGGGGACCCGCCGTTCCGCCGGAGCTCAAGCCTGGAGCTCAACCAGGCCCGCAAGCCGTGAGCGAGCCGTCGCAGCCACAGCGCAAGCCCATTCTCGCGCAGGCCGCGGCCTCATTCGCGCAGAGATTCGCAGGCCAGAGTCAGGATCAGCACGGGACAAGCACGCCAGGCGCCGGGGCAGAGCCAGCCCGGCGTCCGGTCACGTCGCTCCAGCCGGTGGGCCCTGATCTTGGCGCCAACCCGATAGCACCAGCAAATGACGGCCATATCACCCTTGGTCCTGCAACCGGCCGAGAGCCGCTTGCGCCAAGCTCGAGCAGCATGCCACGCCAGCCGACACTGGAAAGCTTGAATGAACCGGCTTTGGAGAGCCTCGGAGCGGTTGAAGAAGACAGCGATGATCTTCCGGCCGATCCGGAGCTGACGCGCGGTGATGCTATCGAGAGAGCAGCCGAGCCGGCAGAGCCCAAGCTGCTTGGTCCGACCCTGTCCCCGCCGTTTGATGACGAGGAGAGCGTTACGGCGCCAGCACGCGGGGACGTGCCACGCCCTGCCCTCGCGCCGATCGAGGGATCGAGCCGGCGCATGGCTGTTCCAGGTTCGCCGACCAATTTGCCGAAACGCAGCCCCGTCCGCACAGCAACCACGGTTCGCGCCGAGCCGGCTCTGCGACCGGCGCCGCCGCGCATGGAGCCGATCCGGCCTGAGCCGCCACGACGGCCAACCGATCTTCGATCGGGCTTGTCGGCACCAGGCGAGCCCCCGGTGACGCGCAGCGGCAGGGTCGCCATCGGCCGCAGCGAGCCGAGCTTCCTTCCGGACGAGCCGGCCACTGCCGATGCCTCCCAGCCGCCACGCCATGAGCTGGGGCAAACGCCCCAGAGGCTTTCTCCTTCCAGTCCACAGAAGGCAGCGACACCGGGCGGTGCGGTCAATTGGGTGTTTCGTGACGATGATTACAGCCGGTTCTGATCGGCACGGGACGCGATCATGGCCGACGACACGGATGCTTCGATGGGCGGTGCTGGGACCCGTGGCGGAGGCACCGGCGCCGAGGCGATAACTGCGCCTGGATCGGGGCCGCATGGTCACGACCATCATGACCATGATCACGGGCATGATCATGGTCATGATCATCAGCATAGCCATGGCTTTGGCGCCCATGTGCATGGTGCCAATGAGCAACGGACGTTCTGGGCGGCTGCCCTCACCGCCGGCTTCATGATCTTCGAACTCGTCGGCGGAGTCGCTGCGGGCTCGCTGGCCTTGATCGCCGATGCCGCGCATATGCTGACCGACTGCGTCTCACTCGCCTTTGCCTGGTATGCGTTTCGCCTGGCCCGGCGCCCGGCGGATATGAGGCGCAGCTACGGGTTCGACCGCATGCAAATCGTCGTTGCCTATACGAACGGTATTGCGATGATACTGGTGGTCGCCTGGATCCTGGTGGAGGCCATCTCGCGCCTGCTCTCGCCCGAGCATGTGGATGCCAAGACCATGCTCTGGGTTGCGGCTGCGGGACTCCTCGCCAATATCGCCGCCTTCTTCATCCTGCACGGGGCCGATCGCGACAATCTCAATATCCGTGGCGCGCTGCTGCACGTGCTGGGGGACATGCTCGGCTCAGTGGCTGCGATCGTTGCCGCAGTGGTGATCGCATTTACCGGCTTCATGCCCATCGATCCCATCCTATCGGGACTGGTCGGGCTGCTCCTGCTCACCAGCGCGGTGAGGCTCGTTAGGGATGCCGGACATATTCTGCTGGAGGGAGCACCCAGCCACCTCTCCGCGGACGAGATCGCCCAAGACATTCTCCAAACCTGCCCGGGGGTTGAAGACGTCCATCACATTCATGTCTGGGCATTGACCAATGAGCGTCCAATGCTGACGCTGCATGCGCGGCTCAGCGAGAACGCACGCGTGGCCAACGTGGTCTCACAGATCAAGGCCCGGCTCAAGACCAGGTTCGGCATTGATCATGCGACCATCGAAGTCGAGCAGGGCGCATGCGCTGACGAAACCGCGCTCTGCGCTCATCCCTCGTCATGAGGTCTCGCTGGACCGGAACGATCAGGCTCCAGTCCGGCTGCTCATGTTCAGTCGAGCAAGGCGTTCCCGCGCGTCAATCGTCGCGGTAGACCCGCTCGCGGCGCTCGTGGCGTTCCTGCGCCTCGAGCGACAGGGTGGCAATCGGCCGGGCGTCCAGGCGCTTCAGTCCGATTGGCTCACCGGTTTCTTCACAGTAGCCATATGAGCCGTCCTCGATCCGCTGCAGAGCCTCATCGATTTTCGCGATCAGCTTACGCTGCCGATCACGGGTCCGAAGCTCAAGCGCCCTGTCCGTCTCCGTCGAGGCACGATCCGCCAGATCCGGCAAATGCGAGGACTCGTTCTGGAGATGCTCGAGGGTCTCTTTGCTTTCGCGGAGGATTTCCTCTTTCCAAGCCAGTAGCTTCTTGCGGAAATACTCACGCTGCCGGGGATTCATAAACTGTTCGTTCTCGGACGGCTTGTAGTCAGAGGCAATTTCCACACCCATTGATATCCTCAATGCTGCCAAGCGGCTCCCTCCGAATGCGCGTATATATCGAGACCGGCGATTGGCCACAATAGGCAACTCGAAGGAGCGCGGAAGAGTGAACGGATCCTGCACTGGCTCTGGCCAGGACAGATCTGCTTCGCTACAACGGGCTTTCACCCGGTTGTCCTTCCAGCAGAAGAGATCGTTCGCATGCGCTTTGAAGGTACAAAAAATTACGTCGCCACAGATGACCTGAGGGTTGCGGTCAATGCTGCCATTACGCTTGAGCGTCCTTTGCTGGTGAAGGGGGAGCCGGGAACAGGGAAGACGGTGCTGGCCGAGGAGGTCGCCAAAGCGCTCGGCATGCGGCTCATCACCTGGCATATCAAGTCCACCACCAAGGCCCAGCAGGGCCTTTACGAATATGATGCGGTGTCACGGCTGCGCGATAGCCAGCTGGGTGACGAGCGGGTGAAGGATGTCCGCAATTATATCCGCCGCGGCAAGCTCTGGGAGGCATTCCAGTCGGACGAGCGGGTGGTCCTGCTGATCGACGAGATCGACAAGGCCGATATCGAGTTTCCGAACGACCTGCTCTTGGAACTCGACCGTATGGAGTTCCATGTGTACGAGACCGGAGAGACCATCAAGGCCATTCATCGCCCGGTGGTGATCATCACGTCGAATAATGAGAAGGAGCTGCCCGACGCCTTCCTGCGCCGGTGCTTCTTCCACTATATCAAGTTCCCCGAGCGTGAGGTGATGGAAAGCATCATCCAGGTTCACTTCCCCGGTCTCAAGGAGCGGCTGGTCTCGGAAGCACTGTCCACTTTCTATAACCTTCGACAGGTTCCCGGGCTCAAAAAGAAACCATCCACCTCCGAACTCCTGGACTGGCTCAAGCTGCTGCTGAACGAGGATGTAAGCCCGGAGACCCTACGGGAGCAGGACAGCCGCAAGCTGATCCCACCGCTCCATGGGGCTCTGCTCAAAAATGAGCAGGATGTGCAGCTTTTCGAGCGCCTCGCATTCCTTGGCCGGCGCGAGGGGCGCTGAGCTCGTCCCACCGTCCTGGAACTGCTGTATTCTCGCCTCAATAAAGCCGGGCCGAGCTCTGATTTATCGCGTCGCGATAAATTTTTGTTGAGGCACAGCAATGAACATCGAAACCTCGGAGTCCTCGGCCCACTTTCCAGAACTGCCGCGCATTCAAACCATCGGCCAATGGATGAGCGCCGCCACCCGCATCGGAGCGCTCGTCCTTCCCATCGGTTTCATTTACAACTGGGTCGACCCCACGGCCTATCTGGAGGTCATGGCGCGCAGCCAGGCGACCGATGTCGCCAATATCGGTCCTACCCAGACCGGCGGGCTTTTCCTGCTCCAGTTCGTCCTCGTCGGTCTGCAGTTCTACCTGCTCTGGCAGGTGTCGATCATATTCGGCGAACTCAAGCGTGGTGACATCTTCAGCGCCAGATCGGCGGATGCCATGATGCGCGCCGGATTTATGGCCATGTTGTTCATGCCCATCCGTATTGTGGATAAGACGCTGGAGACATTGCTGCTGACGATCGGCAATGAACCTGGCCACCGTATACTCGCCATCGGCGTGGGTTTTGAGGATTTTGCGATGCTCAGCATGGGCGCAGTCATCCTGGCCGTAGGCTACATCATGGGTGCCGCCAGACGGCAATCCCGCGAACTTGAAAGCTTCGTGTGAGGGCGGAGATGATCGTGGTGATGCTCGATCAGATGCTGGCGAAGCGCAAAATGCGCTCCCGGGAACTTGCCCACCGGATTGGCATCACCGAGCAGAACCTATCGCTGCTCAAATCGGGCAAGGTGAAGGGCGTGCGCTTCGAAACGCTGGAGAAGATCTGCGCGGTGCTCGACTGCCAGCCCGGCGACATCCTCGGCTACCAGGCCGAGGGTGTATCTTGTAGCACGACCACCGGAAGGCTTGACCTGGACAGCCGCTCCGCTAAGGGATGAGGGGGACTTAACAGCGGAGCTGTCATGCGATTTTCTTCTGGTGCCGCTTTCCTGGCCTCGCCGGCCAAGGCGGTGACCGTGTTCGGCATGTCCGGGGTGGGCAAAACCCGGATCGGGCGTATCCTGCGCGAGGCCCAGTGGTTTCACTACTCGGTCGATTACCGCATCGCCACCCGCTACATGGAAAATTACATCGTCGACAATGTGAAGCGCGAGGCGATGAAGAACCCCGTGCTGCGCGGCCTTCTTCTCTCAGATTCGATCTATATCCGCTCCAACGTCACCTTCGGCAATCTTGAACCCCTGTCCGTCTATCTCGGCAAGCCCGGCAATCCCGCGAAAGGCGGATTGCCGTTCGACGAGTACCGGAGGCGACAGGCCCAGCACCGGCGCGCAGAGATCCGCTCCATGCTCGATGTCCCGGAGTTCATCGAAAAGGCGCGGGACATCTATGGGTATGAGAATTTCGTGGCCGATGCCAGCGGCAGCCTGTGCGAGGTCGTTGATCCAGAGAACCACAATGACGCGGTGCTGAAGACGGTCTCGGAGGCGACGCTGCTCGTCTATATCCGCGGCACCGAGGCGCATGCCCGCATGCTGATCGACCGGTTCAAGGCGGCGCCCAAGCCGATGTATTACCAGGACGTGTTTCTCGGCCGGAAATGGGCGGAGTATAAAACGCTCACCGGCTGTGAACGGGATGACGATGTTGACCCGGATGGGTTCGCCATCTGGGGCTTCGAGCAGTTGCTGCATCATCGCATTCCGCTCTACCAGAAGATCGCAGACAATTTCGGCTATGCGATCGAGGCGGATGATGTGGCCGGCATCAGCACGGCAGATGCGTTCCTTGCGCTCGTTGCAAAGGCCATCGACGGCCAGGGCTAAGGCGGCGGCCGGCGAAAAAGACAGCTTTCCCGAGACATCGCGCGGTGGCGAAATGACAAGTGATGCACAGGGGCGGTACGCGCGGGAATTCTTGAGCGGCATCACGACCGCTCTGCCGGTCGGGCTGGCCGCCATCCCAATTGGCATGGTGTTCGGCGCGCTCGCGGTGCAGAAGGGGTTGAGCCCGCTCGAGGCGACCTTAATGAGCCTTGCGGTCTTTGCCGGCGCCTCGCAATTCGTCGCCATCGAGATTTGGCATGAGCCTGTGCCGTGGCTGCTCTTGGGCGTGACCGCCCTCACCGTCAATCTGCGGCATGTGATGATGTCGGCGTCCCTTGGCCGGCACTTTCAGCATTTCGGGCCTATGGAGCGCTGGATCTATCTGTTCTTCATGACGGACGAGGTCTGGGCCTTCTCAGAGAAGCGCGCGCTGCAGGGACCGCTTTATCCCGCCTATTTCGCCGGGATCGCCTTCGTGCTGATGCTCAGCTGGTCCGGCTGGACGGCGGCCGGCGCCATTCTGGGCACGACGATGGGCCCGCCGGAGCGATATGGCTTCGACTTCATCTTCACGGCGCTGTTCCTCGGGCTGATCGTAGGCTTCTGGCGAGGCCCCCAGACAGGACTGGTGATCGGGACCAGCGCTCTCTTCGCCGTAATCTCCCGAGAGATGATCGCGGGCCCCTGGTATATCCTGATCGGCGGGCTCGCCGGGACAATCGCCGGCGCCTTCATGCGGGTGAAGCCTGCACGCCGGGAGCCGGCCGCATGAGCCTTGATCCTGATGCGGCTCTGGCCATTTTCGCCATGGCCGCCGCGACCTATCTCACGCGGATCGCAGGTCTGGTCGTGCTTCGCTACGTGACGCTGACGCCGCGGGTGCGCGCAGCGCTCGATGCGCTGCCGGTGGCGGTGCTCACGGCGGTCGTCACCCCGACCCTGTTCCTTACGGGACCTGCGGAGACGATCGCCGGGGCGATCACCGCAATCGCCGCATTTCGACTGCCCCTGCTCGGCACGCTCATCGTTGGGGCGCTGGCCATCAACGCCGCGCGCTGGCTGATCGGCTAGAGCGGGGCGGTCGCCTGGGCAAGCCAGTCTGCGGTCTCCGCATCGAGCAGCGGGCCAATCTCTTCCACGACCCGGCGATGATAGGCGTTGAGCCAGGCAAGCTCGCGCTCATCCAGCAAGTCCACCGAAATGAGGCGCCGGTCAATGGGCGCGAGCGTCAGGGTCTCGAAGCTGTGCATCGGCCGGTCGCCGCCGGCAATTGGCTCGGGTGTCTTCACCACCACCAGGTTCTCGATGCGAATGCCATACTCGCCTTCCTTGTAATAGCCGGGTTCGTTCGAGAGGATCATGCCGGTCTCAAGCGGCACGGTGCCGGTCTTGGATATCCGCGCCGGTCCTTCATGAACGGAGAGATAGCTACCGACGCCATGCCCGGTGCCATGGTCAAAATCGACCCCCGCCTGCCACAGAGCGGCGCGGGCGAAGCTGTCAAGCTGGGCGCCGGTGGTGCGTTGGGGAAACCGTGCAAGGGTTACCGCAATCATGCCCTTCAGCACGCGCGTAAAGCGATCGCGCATGGCGGCGGCGGGCTCACCGACGATCATGGTGCGCGTGATGTCTGTCGTGCCATCAAGATATTGGGCACCGGAATCCACGAGATAGATCTCGCCCGGCCTGATCCGGCGGTTGCTCTCGGTGGTCACACGGTAATGCGGGAGGGCGGCGTTGGGCCCTGCCGCTGAGATCGTATCGAAGCTGATCTCCTTGAGCGCGCCCGTATCCTGGCGGAAGGCCTCCAAGGCGCGGGCGGCGGTGATCTCGTCCAAGGCGCCGGAGGGGGATTCGCGATCAAACCAGGCGAGAAAGCGCGCCATGGCCACCGCATCGCGGCGATGGGCCATGCGGGCGCCTTCGAGCTCGATCGGGTTCTTGCAGGCCTTGGGGTTGATGCAGGGATCAGCGCCACGGATGATCTTAGCCCCTGCATAGGTCAGCACGTCGACAATGCGGTGGGCGGTCCAAGCGGGATCAATGAGCACGCTCGCGCCCTCGCGGCCGAGCCTGGTCAAGGCGTCGGTAAAATCTTCCGGTCGGCACAGCTCGATATCGGGCTCGAGCTCGGCGCGGACATCTTCGCTCAGCTTCTCTGGTGAGATGAAAAGCTGAGGTCTGCCTTCCGTCGAAAGGATCGCGAAGGCCAGCGTCACCGGCGTGTGCGCAATATCGGCGCCGCGGATGTTGAAGGCCCAGGCGATCGAGTCGGGTTGGGTGAGGACGGCCGCGGTGGCGCCAGCCCGCTCTATCGCCGCTTTCAGCTCGGGCTGCTTTTCGGCCAGGCGTCGCCCGGCAAACTGGGTCGGATGGCTTGCGACGGGCGCGGCCGGTCGCGCCGGCTGATCATCCCAGATCCGGTCTATGAGATTTCCCTCGATCGGGACCAGCTCGGCACCGGCGCCCATGCAGGCCTTTGCGTAGCGGTCGACCTGATCAAGGGTGAGCAGCCACGGGTCATAGCCAATGCGCTGGTCACGCTTGAGATTGCTGCGCAACCATTCAGTGGGAGGCTCATCAATGACATGGCGCAGTTCGAGGAGAGCCGTGTCGATCTGGCTGCGCGCCTGGATCGTGTAGCGGCCATCGATGAACAGCGCGGCGCGATCGTTCAGGATGATGGCGAGCCCTGCTGAACCGGAAAAACCGGTCAGCCAACGGAGCCGCTCCGCATAGGGCGCGACATACTCGCCCTGATGCTCATCGGAGCGAGGGACGATGTAGCCATCTATGCCGTTGCGCACCATTTCATTTCGCAATGCGGCAATCCGGGCTGGGCTCTTGGTGGGGTCGCTGGCGTCCTCAAACTCTTGAAACATGGCATCTCTCCCTTCCATCCTGCTTAGCCCGGGCCGACGGCAGACGCAATGAGCCTTCATTTACTTGACGTTAGGCATCTATGCATCGCCTCAGGCAATTTGGCAGAGATGTCATGAAACCGCCATGTCGTATTCGCAATGCTGAGGCATGTTTGGCGACTGATGATCGCCCGTCAGGCGGGAATTATCAGGTTCATCGCCGAATACGTGTCCTCCGATGGAAGTGAGATGGAAACGGCCTCATACCCGATGTGCACAGAGAGTAGGCATGTTCTCAGATCGTGCACAAATTGATCAGAGTGGTGCGAAAGACCCCGGTTCATGGCCGGTTTTAATCTGTTCATCAGCCGTTCAGTTTCCGGAATAGGCTGGAGAGACGCCTGCGCGTTGGGCAGCGAGATGCCGTTTATCACGCCAGAGCTCAAACCGCCGGCACCGTATTAACGAGACCTTAATGAGACATGCATCAGATGCAATGCTGCGATGCAAACTCGCCTCTGGCACCTGCACAAGGAGCTCGCCTATATAGCGCTCAGACAAGACGCGGTGGGTTTCCTTCCCCAGCAAGTCGCCGAGGGGCGGTGCGCTTCGACCTGGTCTCATGGACATGGATCGCAAGGCGAACACTTGGCTTCGGACTTGTGCCGATGCTGACGCAGTAAGCGGATCAGAACACACACCGTGCGGAAGTTGATGGAGATCACAATGAGCGTCACCACGTTTGAAAAGGATCGTTCAGTCCGCGCCGGCAATGCCGGTCAGGCTGTCCCGAGCTTCAGCAGCCGTATTCTGGCTCGCGTGAAGCGTTACATCGAGCTGTCGCGCGCCGAGCGCGAGCTTGATCAGCTCGACGACCGGCTGCTGGCCGATATCGGCCTCAACCGCGGCGATATCCGTCGCATGGTCTGGGGTGCCGAGGCCCAGCGCTAAGCCACAAGTTCTACTGACCGAATTCATCGCCCCGAAGCGCTCTGCCTCGGGGCGATTTTTTTATGGGCGGGCGGTCAGCATTAGCGTCGACCAGCCTTCCAGCCTTATTCTCCGGGAGAGATGCAGTGCCTGGGCGCGGTAAGCGGCGAGCACACGTGCCTCCTGGTCGATGGTCAGTCCTGACAGAATAATATGGCCGCCGGGCTTCAGCAGGCGCGCTAGCGCCGGGGCCAGCGCCTCCAGTGGGCGGGCTAGAATATTGGCCATGATCAACCGGTAAGGCGCTTGGCTGCGGATAATCTGATGCGCCACGCCGGAGGCCGTATGGGCAATGACCCACGGCCCCGCCTTGTTCTTGCGCGCATTGGCCCGGGTCTGCTCTATCGCCACCGGATCGATATCGGTCGCCAGCACGCGGCGGTGGGTGGCTCGCGCATAGGCCAGAGCCAGCACGCCGCTGCCACAGCCCAAATCAAGGACCGGCCAGGGGATCTCCCGCTTCAGCAGATCGTCCAGCGCCAGAAGGCAGCCACGGGTCGTTCCATGATGGCCGGTGCCAAAGGCAAGACTTGCTTCGATTTCGATGTCGATCGCGCCGGGGGGCGCCGCGCCACGGTCATGGGCGCCATGGATGAAGAAGCGCCCGGCCCGCACGGGCGCAAGTCCGATCAGTGATTCCCGTACCCAATCGCGCTCGATAAGCGGAGCAAGCCGCCAATCCATGCCGGCGAGCAGGTCCAGCTCGGCAATCGGCGGTGGTTCGCTGAATTGGGCTTCCACTCGCCAGGACCGTTCGTCTGCCTCCTCGACAATTGAAATGGAAACCGGCTCGGGCTCGATGAAGGCCAGTTCATCCGCGATGCGGTCGGCGTCATCGAAGGTCAGGGCATTGATGGTCAGGAGCTGCATGGACCGCTTATCGCCGGAAGGCGGCTCGCGCTCAAGTCTCAGGTTCAGATCCTGCGCAGGCCGCCACGGATGCGCCTCATCATGGCCAGTCCGCAGCCAAATTTGGTGCCTATCCGCCCCGGATCAACAGGAGAATTTTCATGGTTGCCATTGTTATTCCGCCGATGCTGGACGAGCTCCTCAAGAGCAGGCAGAAACGCGCCAGCACCGAAACATCACAGGAAGGGAAATCAGCTGAGCCGACAGCAGATTGTGAAGCAGATGGTGGGACAGAGGCTGTCCAGGGCCGCATGCTGTCGGCGAGCGATTACTGGATGCCGATCTGACGTCGGCCAATGGCAGGGCAATGGGTTTGCCTCCGATCTGATTGCGGGGTCGAACCTTGGATCAGGCGTACAGGGGCTTAATCAGACCTCCCCTACCCGCCTGAACCATTCATCCTCATCAATCACCTCGATGCCGAGCTCTGCGGCCTTTTTGAGCTTGGAGCCGGCACCGGGGCCCGCAACGACCAGATCGGTCTTGGCGGAGACGGAGCCTGCAGCCTTCGCGCCCAAACGCTCCGCCATGGCCTTGGCCTCATCGCGCGAGAGTCGTGTCAGGCCCCCGGTGAAAACGATGGTCTTGCCTGCCACCGGGGACGAGGCCGCAGCCCGCTCCATGGGCTGAACCTCGATTTCCTCGCGCAGCGCGTCGATCACTTCCCAATTGTGATCCTCGGCGAAGAAGTCGGCGATCGCACGGGCGAGCGTGGTGCCGATGCCCTCGATATCGTCGAGCTCATGGAATTGCGGGCCGTCGGGGTCCGTGCCAATCGCGCGCATGGCGCTAAGAAAGGTCTCGAGATCGCCATAGCTGCGGGCGATCAGCCGCGCGGTCGTCTCACCGACATGACGGATGCCCAGGGCATAGATGAAGCGGTCGAGGGAAATGCGCCGGCGCTGGTTGATGGCATCGAACAGCTTGGCCACGGAGGTTGCACCCCAGCCTTCGCGATTCTTGAGCTTGGTCAGCTCGCTGGCCTCATCGCGCCGCTGGAGCGTGAAAATATCGGGCGCGCGACGGATCAGGCCGTCAGTGTAGAAGGCGGTGATCTGCTTTTCCCCCAGGCCTTCGATGTCGAAAGCGTTGCGGGAGACGAAATGCTTCAGCCGTTCAATGGCCTGGGCCGGACAGATGAGGCCTCCGGTGCAGCGCCGCACCGCATCAACCTTGCCGGTCTTCGGGTTGACCTCACGCACCGCATGGCTGCCGCAAGCCGGGCAGATCTCGGGAAATATGTAGGGCTCAGCCGACGGAGGTCGCTTCTCCGTCACCACCGAGACAATCTGCGGGATGACGTCTCCCGCCCGCTGAACGACGACCGTATCGCCGATGCGGATATCCTTGCGGGCGATCTCGTCCTCGTTATGCAGAGTGGCATTGGTGACCACCACACCGCCCACGGTGATCGGCTGAAGCCGGGCAACCGGGGTTAGAGCACCGGTGCGGCCCACCTGGATCTCGATGTCGCGAAGGGTGGTGGTCGCCTGCTGGGCTGGAAATTTATGCGCGATCGCCCAGCGCGGCGCGCGGGAGACAAAGCCCAAGCGCTCCTGCAGCGCGAGGTCGTTCACCTTGTAGACGACGCCGTCAATATCATAGGTGAGGCCAGCCCTGCCCTCGCCTATCTCATGATAGAAGGCGAGCAGCTCATCAACGGACGTACAGAGCCGCATCAGCGGATTGAGCGGCAGGCCCCAGCGCTTGAACGCCTGATAGATCTCCCATTGGGTATCGCCGGGCGGCTTGCCACCGCTCACCTCCCCCCAGGCATAGGCGAAGAATTTGAGCGGGCGCGCGGCGGTGATCGCGGCGTCGAGCTGGCGGAGCGAGCCTGCGGCAGCATTGCGGGGATTGGCGAAGACCTTGCCGCCATTTGCCGCCTGGGCCTCATTGAGCGCCGCAAAATCGGCGTGGGTCATATAGATCTCGCCGCGCACCTCAATCACTTCCGGCACATCATCGCCGGACAGCACATCCGGAACATCCTTGATGGTGCGCACATTGGCCGTGACGTTCTCGCCCTCATAGCCATCACCGCGGGTTGCGGCCTGCACCAGGCGGCCGCGCTCATAGCGGAGGGAAATGGACAAGCCATCGATCTTGGGCTCGGCGGCAAAGGCCAGCGGTGCATCATCGGCAAGGCGCAGGAACCGCCTGATCCGGCCGGTGAAGTCGCGCACATCCTGATCATCGAAGGCGTTGGAGAGTGACAGCATCGGCACGGCATGGCGGATGGTGCCGAACTGGGCGGATGGTTTCGCGCCTACGCGCCTATTGGGGCTGTCATCACGAACGAGCTCGGGAAAGCGCGCCTCGATTGCTGCATTGCGCTGGCGCAGCATGTCATATTCGGCATCCGATATGACGGGTGCATCCTCGCGGTAATAAAGCTCGTCGTGATAGGCGATCTCAGCGGCGAGCGCGGCGAGCTCATCGCGCGCTTCATCTGGTGTGAGCTGGTCGACGGGGATCGTCGACTTGGTCATGGTCATGGCCTACTCCGTCCCGATCAGCAGCCGCTCGGCCTGGGCGCGTGCCTCGTCGGTGACGGTTGCGCCCGACAGCATGCGCGCAATTTCCTCGCGCCGGCGTGTCTCATCAAGGGTGTCGATGCGCGTCACCATGCGCAGCTCTCCATCTTCGGCCTGCTCGCGCTTGGCCACCAGCATGTGCCCATCGGCGCGCGCGGCAACCTGGGGTGAATGGGTCACGGCCAAGACCTGCAGGCTTTCTGCAAGACGCGCGAGCCTTTGGCCGATCGCATCCGCGACCGCGCCGCCGACGCCCGTATCAATCTCGTCGAAGATGAGGGTCGGCGCACTCGCGCGGGCGGACAGCACCACTTTCAGCGCCAGCATGAAGCGGGCAAGCTCACCGCCTGAGGCAACCTTCATGAGCGGTGCGGGATCAGCGCCGGGATTGGCTGCGACCTTGAACTCGACCCGGTCGAGACCATGGGGACCTGCCTGGTCTTCGCTTGTTGCGAAATCGGTGAGGAAACGTGCCCGCTCGAGCTTCAGGGGCGGGAGTTCCGCCATCACCGCTTCATCAAGGCCATGGGCCGCGGCTTTGCGCGAATTGCTCAATTCATGAGCAAGCTCGAAATAGCGCTGGCGCGCTGCAGCGGCGTTTTCAGCGAGATCACCGAGGCGGCTCTCTCCCCGAGTGAGGTTCAACAGCTCCGTTTCGAACCGCTCGAGCAGAACGGAGAGCTCGTCCACGGGAACCTTGTATTTGCGGGATGCGGCCCGGAGCGCGAACAGGCGTTCCTCTATCCGCTCCAACTCGCGTGGATCATATTCGAAGGCGCGCTGCGCCTCGGCAACGGCATTCTCCGCCTCGCCGATCTCGACGAGAACGCGGTCGAGGGCGCTCACCACCGCATCAAGCCGGCCACCGGCCTCGGCCTGGCGGCGCTCAAGCCGGCGCAGGGCCGCATTGAGGCTGGCTGTTCTCGTCCCATCTCCGGCCAGAGCCTGGGCTGCCTCCTCGAGCGCTCCGGCGAATTGCTCGGCATTCATCATCAGGGCGCGGCGCTCGGCCAGTCCATCTTCCTCGCCGGGCTCGGCTGCCAACTTCCGCAACTCATCGGCCGCATGCTCAAGGTACTCGCGCTCGGCCACGGCCTTTTCGAGCTTGCCGCGATGGGTCGCCAGCGCCTGCTCGGCCTCGCGCCACGCGCGCCAGGCAGCGACAACAGCTTCGGCCTGCCGATCGAGGCCCGCATAGGCATCGAGCAGCTGCCGGTGGTTTGCCACATCGACCAGCGCACGGTCGTCATGTTGCCCGTGGATCTCGGCCAGCAGGCCGCCCAGCTGGCGCAAAAGGCTCACCGATGCGGGCTGCTCATTGATGGTCGCGCGGCTGCGGCCGTCCACAGTCTGAATACGGCGAATCACGAGCTCGCCATCGGCATCGATGCCGCTGTCTGCGAGAAGGGCGAAGGCCGCATGGTCAGGCCTCAGATCAAAGGCAGCGGTCACCACCGCCCGATCCGCCCCTTTTCGAACGAGCGCCGCATCGCCCCGCGCGCCCAGCACGAGGCCTAGACTGTCCAGCAGGATCGATTTCCCCGCGCCGGTCTCGCCGGTGAATACAGTGAGCCCCTGCCCGAGCGTCACGTCGAGCCGGTCGATCAACACAATGTCTCTGATCGAAAGCGCGGTCAGCATCGCGCCTATATACCCTATCCGGATGGAAGGGCGCGAGCGTGAAGCTTAGTCCGACTGTGCAGCTTTCTCATACAGGCGCTGGGCCTCGAGCAGAACGTCATCGAGCCGTCGGCCGCTGCGATAGGCGGCGAGCCCTGCAGGCTTCTCGATGCCGTCGAGCTGCCTTGGGCAGGGCTGATCCTCGCCAATGGTCATGCTCACCGGAATGACGCCTGCCCATACGGGGTGAGCATAATCCTCTTCGTCATCGCCGACGCCGGCCGCGCGCACTTTCGCCGAGGCCTCCTCGATCACCATGCTCACCACGGTCGTCGCCTTGATCTCCTGGGGGTTGCTCGGGCGCAGCTCAGCCGCGCGGCCGGGATAGAAGCGATCAACGAGGCCAAGCAGGGCATGCGCCTTCTCCTCGGGGTCATTCACCAGATGCGCGGTGCCGAAGCACATGGCGGACCGGTAATTGGCTGAATGATTGAAGCCGGTGCGGGCAAGAACCAGGCCATCGAGATGGGAGACCGTGAGGCAAACCGGCGTTCCGCCCTCAAGCTTGCGCAGCATGCGGCTGGCGGATGAGCCGTGCCAATAGAGCACGTCGCCTTCGCGCCAGTGGATCGTGGGCGTGCAATAGGGCTGTCCATCCAAGACATAGGCGACGTGGCAGAGAAAGCCTGCATCGAGAACGGCGAACACGGCCTCGCGATCGTAGCTGGCGCGTTCATGTTTCCGCTTCACGCGGTTGCGCGGGCTCACGGGAAAGGCCAACGGGTCTTGCAAAGCGATCTCGGTCATTTGTTGCGTTCCTGCCAAAGCTGTGGTCAATCTACCGCGTGCATTGGTTGGAAGAAGATCCAATTTCATGGCAAAAATCACGACCAATTCTCCTGACTGGTCGAGCCTCATCCCGGTGTTGCCGGACGGTGGACCACAGACCGGCCAGCTCTATTCGGCCATACGCCGCCTCATCGAAAGCGGCCTGGTTTCACCAGGCACCAAGCTGCCCACCACGCGGGATCTCGCAAAGCGCCTCAACATCTCGCGGACGGCCGCCATTGCCGCGTTCGAGCTCCTGACCGCCGAAGGCTTCACGGACGCGCGCATAGGGGCGGGCACTTTCGTTGCAGAGCACGTGCCGCTTCTCGCGCCGGCCCATTCCAAACCCCGCAGGTCGCCCCAGCCTCAGCCGGCCCTCCCCTGCACGCTCGGCATCGCGATGGCGGATCAGCGCACATGGGAGGTGTTCCGGAAATTGATGGGACGGCGGCTGACGCGGGCAGCACCCGAGCATTTCTGCTATGCCGATCCGCGTGGCGGGCAGCGTCTGCGCGAGGCTATTGCCACTTATCTGCGGACCGCACGGGGCGTGCGATGCGATGCAGAGGCCATCATCATCACAAACGGCGCCCAGCAGGCCGTCGACCTGATCGCCCGGGCCTTGATCAGCCCGGGAGATAGGGTGCTGGTCGAAGATCCCTGCTATCCCATGGCGCGGATGGCGCTTACGGGCCAAGGCGCAGAGCTTGTGGGGATCCCTGTCGATCAGGAAGGGCTCAATCTGGCGGGCGTATCAGAAGTTCCCGCAGCGCGGGCGGTCTATGTCACCCCTTCGCACCAGTTCCCGCTGGGGGTGACGATGAGCATGCGGCGACGGCTCGCGCTGATCGACTGGGCGAGGCAGAATGGCGCCTGGATCATCGAGGATGATTATGACAGCGAGTTCCGCTATGTGGGTCCACCGCTCGCTGCCATGCAGGGCATGGATGACAGCGGCCGCGTGATCTATGTGGGCACGTTCTCGAAGGTGCTTTTCCCGGGTTTGCGGCTTGGCTATGCAGTGGTGCCGGACGCGTTGATGGACCCCATTCTTTCGCTGAGGACGCGCTCGGACCGGCAACCTTCGACCCTTGCGGAAGACGCCCTCGCTGACCTCATCACGGAAGGCCATTTCGCCGCCCATCTGCGGCGGGCACGGCGCCGGGCGCAGGCTGCCCGCGATCTCCTTGCGAAGATCTTGCTTGCGAAGGGACCGCCGGACCTCACGCTCGATATTCCCGGTCAGGGGCTCCATATGGTTGCCCGTCTGGCGCGGACGATGCCCGATACGGAGATTGCCGCGGCGGCTCAGGCCGCGGGAATCGGTTGCCGGGCCTTGTCACCGATGTATGTGGATGCCAAGCCGGAACAGGGGCTTGTGCTCGGCTTCTCAGGTTTCAGTGACAGCGAGCTCACCGGCGCCGCCGAAAGGCTCTGCGACCTTCTTAGAACGGATTGATCGAGGTCAGCGCCTGGCTGATCCAGGACGATGAATTCTCCTTCGGCTCAAGGCCGCTGCCCTTCAGGAGATTATAGGCGTCCTGATACCATTCGCTGTTCGGGAAGTTGTGGCCGAGAACGGCCGCCGCGGTCTGCGCTTCGGAGGTGATGCCCAATGCGAGATAGGCTTCGACCAAGCGATAGAGTGCCTCGGGCGTGTGCGATGTGGTCTGGTAGGACTTGATGACCTTCTCGAAGCGATTAATGGCGGCAATATAGGCTTGCTGAGTGAGGTAATAGCGCCCAACCTCCATCTCCTTGCCGGCAAGGTGATCGCGGGCGAGGAGCGCCTTTGCCGCAGCATCCTTGGCGTAGGCGGTGTTGGGGAAACGGCGGCTGATTTCATCGAGCGAGGCAAGCGCCTTCTCTGTTGCAGTCTGGTCGCGCTTCACGTCGGCAATCTGCTCATAATAGCAAAGCGCCGTGAGGTAATAGGCATAGGCCGCGTCCTTGTGGCCGGGATGCAGGGTGATGAAGCGCTGGGCGGCGAGGATCGCATCGTCATAGTTGTTGCGCAGATACTGGGCATAGGCGGCCATGAGGGTCGCGCGGGTGGCCCAGCTCGAATAAGGATGCTGCCGCTCGACCTCCTCGAACTGCTTGGCTGCCTTCTCATAAGAGCCGCTCTTCATGAAATCGAGGCCCTTATTGTAGAGATCGGCAACAGGCTCGGCGTCATCCACCGCCTGGTTTGAGCCGTCGGGCGCCAAGGCCCCTCCGGATGCGGGCACCGCCGAGCTGCCCGAGCTCGCGGGCTCCCCCCCGTCCCAAAGCTTGGAAACACTGCTGCAGCCCGACAAGAGCAAGGCACCGGCAACGGCAAGCGCAACCGTGCGCACAGCCCGAGCTCTGACAACGGGCCCGGATTCCTTATCGAGGTTTTCCAGGCCGCTGCCCATCACATCATCCCTCATTACATCTCCCGGGGATCGTGCCCCTCGCGCGATAAGCAACCGCTTACAGGCGCCCGCTCTATATCCGATCGCATTGCCCCCCGGCAATGAGTCGATCATCATGCCAATGCTAAAGGCGACAAACCCGGCGGAAGTTTGTCCGCCGGGTTCAGATGGCACAGAGCTAAGGCAGAACCGGCGTCAGTTGGCCTGTCGGCGCAGGAAAGCCGGGATCTCCAACTGATCGTCATCGAGATCAAGGTGGCCGCCCTGATCGGCAGCGGGGGCGTTGCCAAGGCCAGGTTGCTCCGCGACCGCAGGCCGCATGTCGCGACGGGAGGTCATGGCCGGCTCGGACTTCGCAGAACGCTCATCCTCTTCCTCCTCGCGGCGGCCAAGACCCACGCTTGCCAGCCGCTCGAACAGGCTCTTGCGCTTCTTGTAGGCGTGGGCGTTCAGATCCTCCACATTGGCGTTGCGCTGTGCATATTGGCGCTGCGCGTGGGGCGGAAAATCCTCAATGCTCGGCAGGCGCGGCGCGGCCGGCGGCTGGGGCGCAGCGCGGAAGGCAGCCTGAGACTGCGGCTGGTGCAGCGGGGGCTGCGGCGCGTTCGCATAGTGCTGATCGGCTACAGCATGATCATCGTCGCGGTAATCCTGCTCCATGGCCGCCTCATGATCGGCGACCGAATAGGCCGGCTCCATCGCCATGGGCTCAGGATCGCGGGCAGGAGCGGGCTGCGGATTGTAGGCTTGCGGCTGCGGCTCGGGCGCCCGCTCGGCCTCGCGCAGTGCGGGCTGCGGCTCACGGATGACTGCCTGAGGCTCGCGCACGACCGGCTGGGGCGCGGGAATTGGCGGTGTGCCCTTCGAGGTGAAACCATAGCTCGACCGCTCAGGTGCATGACCGAAATCAGCGTCGTAATCGTGCGACGTGCCTTCCATGGCCGGATCGGTGATGCCGGTCGCCACCACGGAGACCCGCATGACACCTTCGAGAGACTCATCGAACGTGGCACCAAGAATGATGTTGGCCTCGGGGTCGACCTCCTCGCGGATGCGGGTTGCCGCCTCGTCGACCTCGTACAGGGTGAGATCATGGCCGCCGGTGATGGAGATCAGCAGGCCGCGCGCCCCGCGCATGCTGACGTCATCGAGAAGCGGATTGGAGATGGCCGCCTCGGCCGCCTCAATGGCGCGCTTGTCGCCAGCCGCCTCGCCCGTGCCCATCATGGCCTTGCCCATCTCACTCATCACCGCGCGGACGTCGGCAAAGTCGAGATTGATCAGGCCTTCCTTGGTCATCAGCTCGGTGATCGAGGCCACGCCGGAATAGAGCACCTGATCGGCCATCGCGAAAGCAGCCGCGAAGGTGGTCTTCTCATTGGCGATGCGGAAGAGGTTCTGGTTCGGAATGACGATCAGCGTATCCACGTGCTTCGACAGGGCCTCAATACCCCGCTCAGCCGTTATCATCCGGCGCTGGCCTTCGAACTGAAAGGGCTTGGTCACGACGCCGACCGTGAGAATCCCCTGCTCCTTGGCCGCACGCGCAATGACTGGCGCTGCCCCCGTGCCCGTGCCGCCGCCCATCCCCGCGGTGATGAAGCACATGTGAGCCCCGGCCAAATGGTCGAGGATCTCGGCCAGGGCCTCTTCGGCCGCAGCGCCGCCGATCTGCGGCTGCGAGCCAGCGCCCAGGCCCTGCGTCAGGGCTGTGCCCATTTGAATACGACGCTCGGCCGCGCTCTGCGACAGGGCCTGAGCATCCGTGTTCGCAACCACAAACTCGACCCCGTCGAGCTTGGACTGAATCATATTGTTGACCGCGTTCCCGCCGGCGCCACCTACGCCAAAGACGGTAATCCGCGGCTTCAGTTCGGCAAGGTTGGGAACTGTCAAGCTGATGGTCATGGGATGGCGTCCGCTTTCTTTGAGCCTCTCCCTCTACATTTGTTACCAACTTGATAATAAATCGTTAACGCTGCTTTACCTTGCGCACAAATTTGGGGCAGGCCATCAGCAATCCGTTAACCCTGCCGTGTTCTCAGCGCGCTCTCAGCCTTGCTGGCCCGGCCTTCGCACCCCGCTGATTCGCCTCGGGCGAGGCCGAGGGTTTCACGGCCAATCCGAGGCTCATCGCGGCGTTCTCATTGTGAATCCATGCTGTTCTGACCTCGCCGGCATCGCCGGTCGACCACGGCAAGCAGCCGCCGTGCTGGAACCACATGGGCCCAGGGGTCAGGGATTCATTAACCGCAATCGTTAAGATCCGCGCCATGCCGCCGAGCCAGGCTGCTTGTCCGGATTCTGACAACATGGTCTAGTGACTGTCGTCCTGCGCCATCTTGCAGTTGCCTAGGAAGGGTTGGGCATGACCCAGGAACTTACCACCCAGTGCTGCATCGCCGGGGGCGGCCCCGCCGGGCTCATGGCCGGCTTCCTTCTGGCACGGGCCGGCGTCGACGTGGTGGTCCTCGAGAAACATCAGGATTTCTTCCGCGACTTCCGCGGCGACACCATCCATCCCTCGACGCTCGAACTCATGTATGAGCTCGGCCTCATCGAGGATTTCCTGAAGGTCCCTCACAACGCGGCGGAAACCTTGAGTGCCGTGTTCGGGGATGAGGAGGTCCAGATCGCCGATTTCCGCCACCTTCCCTCCCATTGCAAGTTTCTGGCGATCATGCCCCAATGGGATTTCCTCAACTTTCTCGCGACCAAGGCCCGGGATTATCCCACGTTCCGGCTGCTCATGGAGGGCGAGGTCGATGATCTCATCATCGAGAAGGATGTCGTCCGCGGCGTGACGGCCAGTGTGGCATCCGGCTCGGTCCGCGTCATGGCGGACCTCGTGATCGGTGCGGATGGGCGTTCCTCGACAGTGCGCAAGAAGGCAGGCCTGATCCCGCAGGAGCTCGGCGCGCCCATCGACGTGCTCTGGTTCAGGCTTTCACGAAAGCTCGATGACGCACCGGCCACAATGGGCCGGTTTGCGGCGGGCCACCTCCTGGTGCAGATCAACCGGGGCGACTACTGGCAATGCGCCTATGTCATTCCCAAGGGGGAATTCGAGGCCGTGAAGACGGCGGGGCTCGAGCAGCTGCGGCAGACCATCCAAAGCCTCCTGCCAAACCTGCCCGGGCGCACGCAGGAACTCAATGACTGGGAGCACATCAAGCTTCTCACGGTCCAGGTCAACCGGCTGGAGAAATGGTGGCGGCCAGGGCTCATCTGCATTGGGGATGCGGCGCATGCCATGTCACCCATCGGCGGCGTCGGGGTCAATCTGGCGGTTCAGGATGCGGTCGCTGCCGCCAATGCGCTTGCGGAACCCTTGCGCTCGGGCGGGCCGATCGAAGATGCTCTCGAGGCCGTGCAGAGACGGCGCATGTGGCCGACGCGGGTCACCCAGCAACTGCAGCTGATCATCCAGGATCGCCTGCTGAAACCGCTGCTCGCCAGCAAGACGCTGCCCGAAATCCCATTGCCGCTGCGTGTCTTTCAGGAGCTGCCGGTGCTCAGCCGCCTGCCCGCACGCCTTCTCGGTCTGGGCGTGCGGCCGGAACATATCCGCACGCCCGATGTTCTTGCCTCGGGCGGAGGGCGGCCCGCAGCCGACACGCAATGAGCAGCGACGAGGCCCAAGCCCTTTGCGGGAAGCATCTCTTAACCTCATGGGTTGAAACCCGCGAGCACCGCGAACGTGTCATTGTGCGCGCCATTGCCGCATGGGATGGTGCCACATCCAACGCATGAGAGGCTGCATGCAAACGAAAATCATTGGCTCCACCCTGCCGGTCCTCGAGATCCAGCTGGATGCGGGCGAGCAGGTGGTGGGAACTCCCGACCAGTTGTCCTGGATGATGGGTGATGTGCACCTGACCACCACGACGGCGGGTGGTGGGGCCACCGGCGTCTGGGGCCTGGTCAGCCGCGCGGTCTCCGGCGGTGGGATGTTCATGACCGAGTTTCGGGCGGGTCAGGGACCGGGCATGGTGGCTTTCGCCGCGAAGCTGCCGGGCAACATTACCGAAATCAAGCTGCAGAACGATCAGGGCTATCTCGTGCACCGGCACGGCCTCATCTGCGCAACGCCCGACATCTCGATTGCAACCGCGGCCCAAAGCTCGCTCGGGTCTGGGCTGTTCGGCGGAGAAGGCTTCATCCTTCAGCACCTCACTGGAGAGGCCTCGGCCTGGATCGAACTCGGCGGGGAGGTCGTCTCCTATGACCTTGGCGCGCGCGATACCTGCCTCGTTCACCCCGGCCATGTCGGAATGTTCGAGGACCGGGTAAGCTTCGAGATCACGACCATGCCGGGGGTCAAGAACGCCCTGTTCGGTGGCGATGGCCTGTTCCTTGCCAAACTTACCGGACCCGGACGGATCTGGCTGCAGACACTCACGCCGGCCGGGGTTGCTCACGCGGTCAGCCCCTATCTTCCAGCCAAGCACGGCTAAATTGTCCCCCTATCCAACAGGAGTTCACGCCATGCCACGCGGTCACCATTCCAGGCGAGGCGCGAGGGAGGCTTGCTCCGTGCCGCTTCTCCTCGGCACCTGCCTCTCGCTCATGGTGACTGCCTCACCAGGCACGGCGAGCGATAGCCCGCCAGACTATCATGGCTTCAACGAGGGGCGGTTCCTCCCCTATCTCAATGCGGATGGATCGGATCTCACCCGGCCGCCACGGCTCGGCCTCTCCTTCGGCGGACGCGTCATCCCTGCGGTCATGGATTCGGGCTCAACGGGGATTGTCGTTGCCGCCGATCTCATCCCCGACTGGCAGTCTCTGCCCAGCACCGGGGAAGGCAGGATCACCTATACCAGCTCCGGACGGATCATGCGGGGCCAGTGGGTGACGACGCCGGTCACGATCGAAGGCGCGGATGGTGCAAGCATCTCAACCTCGCCCCTGCCTGTGCTCGCGGTCACGGAAGTTGATTGTCTCGATACGGCACGCGACTGCACGCCCAGCGATGACCCGCACGGGATTGCGATGATCGGCATTGGCTTTGCCCGTGAGCATGATGCTCAGGCGCAAGGCACGCCCGACAAGAACCCGTTCCTCAATCTCAAGCCGCATGAGGGCCGCAGCCTGCGAAAGGGTTATATTCTCACCCAACAGGGAGCGCATGTGGGGCTCACCGCCGCCAATACCGAGGGCAGCTTTCGGTTCGTGAAGCTTGCCCGACAAGAGAAGGTGGACGACTGGGCCGGGATACCGGGCTGCATCTCGATCAATGGCCAGACCCCGCCGGCATGCGGTACCATGCTCGTCGATAGCGGGGTCGCGGCCATGTTCGTGACCCTGCCACCGGCACAGGCCGGGGATAATGAGGGCTCATTGCCGCCGGGCACCACGGTGTCGCTGCAGGTCGGTCCTGCAGAGCAGGCTCAAGATCTCTACAGTTTCTCGGCGGATGATGGGGCGTCGTCCCTCGCGCCCAGCGCGATCCATCTGCGGGTGTCGCCCAGCCGCGTTTTCGTCAATACCAGCCTGCATATCCTCAATGGCTTCGACGTGCTCTATGACGCCGATGGCGGATATGCCGGGTTCCGCCAGCGCTAGTCATTCCACTCGAAATGCTGTGGGACCGCTCAGAAACTCTCGCGGAACCAGCGGCCGACACGGTGCATGTAGCCGTTGCCCTGGGAGCGGCTAGGCGTGACCATTATGCTCTCGTCGGGCTTCAAGGCATAAGCGAGAAGGCCTGATGCCACCGCAAAGTTGGGGCTGCGCAAGGCGTCGGGCATGCCGTTGAGGGCCTGCGGGAAGCCCAGCCGGATATGCCGATCGAGGATCTGGCTCGCAAGCTCGCGGGCACCGGTCATCTGGCAGGCGCCACCGGTGAGCACCATCCGCCGCCCCGCCAAGCGCGCAAAGCCCGAGGCCTGCAGCCGGTCCTTGATCAGCTCGAATGTCTCCTCAAGCCGCGGGCGAATGATGCCGGTCAACATGGAGCGCGGGATCTTGTAGACCGTGTCAGTTCCGCGTTCGCCGACCAGCGGTACGGAGAGCAATTCCCGCTCATCCAATGCGCTCGGAATGGCGGAGCCGTAAAGGGTTTTCATCCGCTCGGCATGGGCGATCGGGGTCGAGAGGCCGCGGGCGATGTCGTTGGTGATGTGGTGGCCGCCGATCGGAACGACATCGGCAAAGACCAGATTTCCCTCGACAAAAACGGCAACAGAGGTGGTGCCGCCGCCCATGTCGATGCAGGTCACACCCATGGCCATCTCGTCCTCGACGAGGACCGAGCGTCCTGCGGCGTAGGGCGCGATCACGAGGCCGGCGATGTCGAGATGACAGCGCTCGATGGCAAGCGAGAGGTTGCGCAATGGCCCCGGCTCGACGGTCACGACATTGAGATCAACCCCAACCCGCTCGCCGAACATGCCCCGCGGGTCACGGATCCCGCGGACATCATCGAGGGTATACTGAACCGGCGTCGTGTGCAGAACGACGCGACCGGGCGCGTGAATGCGCTCACCTGCCACTTGGATCGCGCGCTCGACATCATGGGCGGCCACCTCACGACCGCTCACCCGGGTCTCGCCGGTCACCGCCTCGCAGCGCGGTCGCCCGCCGGATACATTGACATAGACCTGATCGATGCTGATGCCGGCCATGCGCTCGGCCGCATCGACCACCAGTCGTACGGCAATCTCCGCCTGATCAATATCGGTGATCGAGCCGCACCGGATGCCGGCCGCCGCCTGATGTCCAACCCCAAGGACATTGAGCGTATGGGTCTTCTCACCGCCGAAGCTGCGATTGCGGGTTGCCCGAACCTCAGCAATCAGACAACAGATCTTCGTCGAGCCCACATCGATCGCGGCAATGATCGGCGAACTTGGTGCGGGCCGGTGACGATTTGAATTTTTACGCGCGTGCAACGGAACCACGTTCATGAAGCCGGCGCCCCCGCCCTACTCACTAAAACACTACATTACTGACTTTGGCTGACCTTGACGGGCTTTGACGTCTTCTCTTGCGCCTTCAGCTTCTCGGCGGCCTCATCCGACATCCTGACCACCACCCGATCATGAAGTCGCATGTCGATATTGACGATGTCCCGGGTCATGATCCCGTAACGATCGATCAACGTCTTGAGCAGCACCAGCGCCTCATCGATCTGCTCCTCGGGCAAATCCACCTTGATGGAATTGTGCAAGTAAAGAACCCATCGACGGTCAGCCACGCGCACGGCGGCGCGCGTGAGAGACATTATGTCAGGTTGGGCTTCCAGATGGTTAACAAGATCCAACGCGGCGAGATTTGCCCCCTCGCCCACCACGATGGGCAAGTTGCGATAGGCCCGCACTTCGAGGCTCGGCATGGGGATGCCTGACTTGTCTACAACCTTGAAGACGCCATCCGACTGCCAGAGCGCAAAAGGATGGCGCTCAGTCAAATCGATCAGCAGCTTGTTGGGAAACAGGCGCAAGACGGAGGCATGGGAGATCCAGTCCAGCTGCTCGAGCTTCTTGCGGGCCTCATTGGCATCGAAGCCGATGAGCGAGCCGCCTTGCTCGACACCGATCGCGGCAAGCACCTGTTCAGGGGTCTGCTGATCGAGGCCGGTGATGCGCACATCATCCGCCGAAAGGCCGATGAGAGATGCGGTCGCATTCACCAGGCCGCGTAACGAGCCGCCCCGCTCCTCGAAATGTCCGCCCATCACGAGCGAGACGATGAGGCTCACGAGAAGGAAGGTCGCGGGGGCGATATCGCCAATGAGCCGGCCGCGTGCCCGCTCCCGCGGATCGGTTCGCCTCTGCCGGGTGACCTTGGTCACCAGTTCATGAGAGGGCAGCTGGACCGGCAGGGGCTCGAATTGCGGCCGCGAAATCTTGGCTGGTGCCGGCCGCGGCTCAACCAGTGCCTCCATCCGGGTCTTGGCCCGGGGGGATGCCTCCGGTTCCCTCGCGCGTTCGGCACGCAATTCGGACGGTCTTGATGTGCGGGTGGCGCCTCCCGCTGCGGCGGCAACCGGCGGCTCTGTTGACGCCATGCTTGCCTTTCCCGCCGCGGCGGCAACTGGCGGCAGGCGCGGTGCTTCCTTGCTGGTGGTTAGCGCGGGTTCCCGTACCGGCGATACCACAGACGGGATGTCGCCTGCGCCTATATTGCCTTGTCCCGATTTGCCGGCGGCGGCCGCAGCCGGGGGCAGGCGCGGTCCATCCTTGGCGGCGAGCTTGGGCTCGCCCGACGGCGTTCCCAGGTCCGGTGTTACTGCAGGTGCTCGCATATCGCGGGAGCCTGGGCTTGCATCGCCGGGGTTGCTCGACGCCGCAGCCGCGACGGGTGGCAGGCCGACACCTGACCGCAAAAAGGTTGGCGCCACGTCGAATTTTTCAGATTTTGCTGCCTTTGCGACGGGCGGCAAATCCGGCGCGGAGGGTTGGGTCGCGCTTGCCAGCCCTGCGGCAGCCGCCACCGGCGGCAGCTTCGGCTTTGCAGCCTGTGCAGAACCTGCGCGAATGGTCTTCACGCGGGGCGGCAACAGAGCCAGCGCACCGTCCGTCGGGTATTCAGCACTTCTCCTAATCCAATCGGAGGCGCTCACCTTCCCCATGATGCGTCTTCCACCATCCAGGAAACGAGCTCCTCGAAACTCATGCCATCATGAGCTGCGAGCTCGGGAACAAGCGAGGTGCCGGTCATGCCCGGCTGGGTGTTCACCTCAAGCAGGATGAGCTCGCCCGTCCCGCCGGGTGTGTCGTCGTAGCGGAAGTCAGCGCGGCTCACGCCACGGCAGCCCAAGGCCTGGTGGGCGGCCAGCGCAATCTCCTGGACGCGGCGGTAAACATCCGCCGGGATCTTGGCAGGCAGGATGTGGCGCGAACCGCCGGGTGCATATTTCGCGTGATAGTCGTAGAAGACGCCGGTATCGGCGACGATGTCGATGACGCCGAGCGCTGTTTCGCCACGCACGGCGCAGGTGAGCTCGCGACCGGCCACATAGCGCTCGACCATCACCTGATCGCCGGCAAAGGCCGGATCGGTGAGAATGTCCTGAGGCGGCCGATTGCTGCCCTTAGGCACGATATAGACGCCGACGCTCGAGCCTTCCGACTCGGGCTTCATGACATAGGGCGGTCCCATCAGATGGGCCCGGGCGGCCTCTTCCACCGGGGCGAGCACGCTTTCAGCCACGGGAAGGCCTGCGGCGGCAAAGACGCTCTTTGCCTTCGCCTTGTGCATGGCCAGGGACGATGCAAGCACGCCGGAATGGGTATAGGGCAGCTGCAATGTCTCAAGCACGCCCTGCACGCAGCCATCCTCGCCCCATTTGCCGTGGAGCGCGTTGAATACCACATCGGGCTTCACCGCATCGAGCTGGCGGACGATGTCGCGGGTCACATCAATCGTGGTGACGCGATAGCCGGCGCGCTCGAGCGCTGCCGCGCAAGCCGCGCCGGAATTCAGGCTCACTTCGCGCTCGGCCGACCATCCACCCATGAGGACCGCGACATGCTTGGGCATTCAGCTCTCCCCTGCCTGGAGTGCGGGTGCAGGTATGCCGATACGCTTGATCTCCCATTCGAGCGTCACGCCCGAGGTCTCCAGCACGCGCCGGCGTCCTTCCTCGCCCAAGGCCTCGATTTCGGCAGCGGTGGCGCCGCCTTCATTGATCAAGAAGTTGCAGTGCAGCTCGGAGACACGTGCGCCGCCGATGGCAAAGCCGCGCATACCGGCCTTGTCCATGAGCTGCCAAGCCTTCTGTCCCGGAGGGTTCTTGAAGGTGGACCCGCCGGTGCGGCTCTTGATCGGCTGCGTGCGCTCGCGGGCCTCGGTGATCGCCGCCATGTCGGCTGCAATCTGCTCTGGATCGCCCGGCTCGCCCTGGAGAAGCGCCTCCGTGAAGATAATAGTCTCGGGCGCGCCGCAATGGCGATAGGTCATGTGCATGTCGGCAGTCGCCAGCGTCACGATATTCCCGCCCCGATCCACACCCCGGGCCTCGACCAGAACATCCTTGGTCTCACGGCCATAAGCACCGCCATTCATTCGCAGCGCGCCACCTATGGTGCCCGGTATCCCCCTAAAAAAGGTTAACGCACCGATACCATGATCGAGTGCTGCACGGGCGACGCGCACATCGGGCACAGCGGTGCCAACCCTGAGCCGGTCCCCTTCTTCCGCCTTGATGTCAGAAAAACCGCGGCCAAGCCGGATCACCACACCGGGAACGCCGCCATCGCGCACGAGGAGGTTCGAGCCGACGCCAATGGGTGTTACGGGAATGTCCTGCGGCAAATTGCGCAGGAAGTCTGCAAGGTCCTGCTCGTCGGCGGGGGTGAACAGGATCTCGGCCGGCCCTCCGACGCGGAACCATGTCAGTTCCGCCAGCGCTGCATTGGCGATGATGCGGCCGCGCACAGGCGGCAATTTCTTGAGCAACGCCTCTCCATCGATCATGACGGTCATCCCAATCGCTCCAGCTCACCAGGAAGGGCATAGGCCCATTGCGTGATGGTGCCGGCCCCAAGGCACACCACGATATCGCCTGGCTCGGCCATGCTGCCGATCATTGGGGCAAGCTCGTGGGGTCCATCGATCTTCATCACACCGCGATGGCCGCGCGCGCGCATGGCCTCGAGCAGCGCGTCGTGAGTGACGCCCTCAATCGGCTGTTCGCCGGCGGAATAGACGGGCGCCAAGACCACGCTATGCGCATCGTTGAAGCAGGTGCAGAAATCATCGAACAGATCGCGCAGCCGGGTATAGCGATGGGGCTGCATGACCGCGATCACCCGGCGGTCGGCAACCCGGCGGGCGGCTTTGAGAACAGCCGCGATCTCCACGGGGTGATGGCCATAATCATCATAGACGGTGACGCCGTTCCAGACCCCGGTTTTTGTAAAGCGACGCTTTACACCAGTGAAATTGGCAAGACCCGCGCGGATGTTCTCATCGGACATGCCGAGCTCACGGGCGACCGCGATCGCCGCTGTCGCATTGAGGGCGTTGTGCTCGCCGGGCATGGGCAGGGCCAGATCTTCGATCGTATGGCGCGCGCCGCTCCGGCGATCGAGAAAGCGTACCGTGAACCGGTTCATGCCGCCCGAAAAATTGTTCTCGATCATGCGCACATCCGCCTGCGGGCTGCGGCCATAGGTGATCACCCGCCGATCGGTCACCTGCCCGATCAGCTGCTGCACGACGGGGTGATCAATGCACATGACGGCAAAGCCGTAGAAGGGAATGTTCTGCACGAAGGAGAGAAAGCCTGCCTTCACAGCATCGAAGCTGCCGTAATGGTCGAGATGCTCAGGATCGATATTGGTGACGATCACCACATCCGCGGGCAGCTTGACGAAAGTGCCGTCGGACTCATCGGATTCCACCACCATCCAGTCGCCCTTGCCCAGGCGTGCATTGGTGCCATAGGCGTTGATGATGCCGCCATTGACGACCGTCGGGTCCATGCCGCCCGCATCGAGCAGCGAAGCGACGAGGGATGTGGTGGTGGTCTTGCCATGGGTGCCGCCAACCGCCACGCAGGTCCTGAAGCGCATGAGCTCGGCCAGCATTTCCGCGCGGCGCACGATGGGGAGGAAATGCTCGCGTGCGGCGATGACTTCGGGGTTGTCAGGCTTCACGGCCGATGAAATCACCACGACCTGCGCATCGCCCAGATTGCCAGCGTCGTGGCCAATCGCCACGGGTATGCCTAGGCCGCGCAAACGCTCCACATTGGCATTGGCCGAGAGATCCGAGCCCTGCACGGGATAGCCAAGCGTCGCCATCACCTCGGCGATGCCGCTCATGCCGATGCCGCCGATGCCGACGAAGTGAATGGGGCCGATATCGCGCGGTATTTTCATAGGCTCTCCTTCTGGGTTGCGCCTTCAACCAGGTTGCGCGTTTCGGCAGGTGCATTGGCGCCGGATGCTGCTCCCCGGGCGATGCTCTCCACCAATCCTGCAAGCCTGTGGGCTGCATCCGGACGGCCGAAGCTCGCAGCCCCCGCGGCCGCTCGGCTCAGACCAGCATCGTCATAGCGCAGAGTGAGCAAAAGACTCGTTACGCGCTCGACTGTAAAGCCCGATTGCTCAATGACCCAGCCGCCACCGGCTGCGGCAAACTGTTTCGCATTGCTCATCTGGTCTCCCTCCAGGGATTGAGCAAGCGGCACGAGCACCGCCGGGCGGCCGATCACCCCAAGTTCGCTGACGGTCGAGGCTCCGGCGCGCGCTATGACGAGATGAGCCTTGGCGATGCGCTCAGCCATGTCATTGAAGAACGGATTGACCTCGGCCTCAATTCCCGCCTCGCGATAGACTTGCTCAACGCGCTCGGCATCCTCCGGACGGGCCTGCTGCACGACGCGCAGCTGACGGCGGGTGGCCGCCGGCAGTTCGGCCAGCGCCTTCGGCACCACGTCGGAAAAGATCCGCGCGCCCTGGCTGCCGCCGAAAATTAGCAGGCGGAATGGTTCGTCCGCCGAGGGCGGCGCAAAGGGAGTGGCCCGCGCCGCATGAACCGCAGCGCGCACGGGATTGCCGGTGAGCACCAGCTTGCCCCTCGCCTTGGGCGGCACTCGGGTGACCTCCGGGAAGGCGGTCGCCACATGCCGGGCATAGGGTGCAGTGATGCGATTGGCCTTGCCCATCACCGCATTCTGCTCATGGAGCAACACGGGCAAACGCAGAGACAAGGCGGCCAGCATGGGCGGCAGAGAGGGATAGCCGCCGAAGCCCACCACGGCGACGGGGCGCATCTCAGCAAGGCTGCGGCGCGCTTTCATGAAACCACGGCCCAAAGCCATGAGCTGGCCCGGCACAGCTGCCGGCTTGGAGGTCACGATGGTGGAGGACGGGATCACATGGACCATGTGAGCTGGAAAGCGGCTGCTGTGATCGAGCCCGCGCTGGTCAGTCAGCAGATGCACGGCATAGCCGCGTTCGCTCAGCACCTCCGCCAGGGCTTGGGCGGGGAAGAGATGCCCGCCGGTGCCGCCCGCGGCAAGCGCCACGACCGGCTTTATCTGGTTATCCCTCAACTCTCCCATCATGATCGTCCCATAGCGGCGAGCCCTACGGCCATATTGGCCTGATTGGGCATATGGCCCATGGGCGTGCGGCGCGCGAGAGCCACCATGAGCCCCATGCCGAGCCCCATGGCCGCAAGCGAGGAGCCACCATAGGAGACAAGCGGCAAGGTCATGCCCTTGGCGGGCAGAAGCGAGACATTCACGCCCATATTGATGAAGGACTGGAAGCCGAAGACGGAGACAAGGCCAGCTGTCGCAAGTGCGCAGAACGGATCCTGCGCATTCAGGCAATGGCGCAAGCCGCGGATCACGACGAAGGCGAAGATCAAGAGGATGCCGAGGCAAACGATGAAGCCAAATTCCTCGCCGGCCACCGAAAAGACGAAGTCGCTATGGGCGTCGGGAATGACGGCCTTTACCGTGCCGCTGCCTGGACCAACGCCATAGAGCCCGCCATGGGCAAAAGCGTCGATCGCCCGGTCCACCTGGAACGTGTCGCCTGCGTCCTTATTGAGGAAGCGGTCGATACGCGAGGCGAAATGGTCGCCTGTCGCATAGGCGATCGTGCCGGCAAAGACCCCGAGGCAGCCCAGCCCCAAGATCCAGAACCAGGAGATACCGGTCAGGAACAGCATCACCGCCCAGACGGCGGCGATCAGGATCGTCTGGCCATAATCCGGCTGCATAACGAGAAGACCTGCAACAATGCCCAGCATGCCCGTGGCGATGAGATAGCCCCAGATGGTGCGGTTGCGCGCCCCTTCCGACAGGAACCAGGCGGCGAGCACCACAAAGGCCGGCTTCACGAATTCCGACGGCTGGAGCGAGATCGGCCCGATTTCCAGCCAGCGCCGGGCACCCTTGACCTCGGGGCCGATCACCAAGGTGAGCGCCATCATCACCACGCCGACGACGAAAATCGCCAGGCAGACGCGGCGCGCAAGCTGCGGGGTGGCGAAGGAGGCCGCCACCAGGGCAATGACCGCCGGCACCAGAAAGACAAGATGGCGGTGAAAGAAGTAGAACGCATTCACATTGAGGCGCTCGGCCACCGGCGGGCTTGCGGCCATCGACAGAAGCGCACCGATTACCATCAGCATGAGAAGTGCCGTCAGCAACAAGCGGTCGACTGTAAACCACCAGTTGGCGATCAGACCACGGTCGGCCCGACTGATGAGACTCATGCCGCAACTCCCTTCGCCATCACGACACCATCCAGCTTGCACACAGCGGCACAGAAGGCCTCGCCACGCAGCTCAAAATTCCGAAACTGATCGAAAGAGGCACAGGCGGGCGAGAGCAGAACCACGGGCTCGTCCCGCCCCTCGGTCAGCGCGTCCCTTGCTGCCGCAGCGACAGCCACATCGAGCGTCCCGCAGAGCATCGCGGGCACCTTGCCCTCCAAAGTCGCTGCAAATTCCTGCGCGGCCTCGCCGATCAGATAAGCCTTCACGATCCGCGGGAAGAAGGGCGCGAGGCTGGTGATGCCGCCCGCCTTGGCGCGCCCGCCCGCAATCCAGTAGATATTCTCGAACGAACCCAGGGCCCGCGCTGCCGCGTCCGCATTCGTGCCTTTGGAATCGTTCACGAAACGCACATCGCCGATCCGCGCGATCTCCTGCATGCGGTGGGCGAGGCCCGTAAAGCTCGCGAAGCCCTGCTCGATATCCTTGGACCTCAGCCCCATCGCCCGCATGGCGCCATACGCTGCCGCCGCGTTCTCCCAATTGTGACTGCCGCGCAGAGCATTCAGCCCGACCAGATTAAGCGTGGTGATCACGTCTCCCCTCTCGCGCTCACTGAGCACCCCCTCGATGACCGAGATGCCATCGTTGATCGGCCGGCCGATCGTCACCCGGCTGAGCTTGGCTGGACCGTGGGCAAGGGTCTCGGCAATGGCGCGGGTATAATCATCATCAACGCAAATGATTGCCGTATCGTCAGCAGTCTGGTTGGAGAAGATGCGCGCCTTCACCTCGGCGTAGTGCTCCATGTTGCCATGGCGGTCGAGGTGATCGGGCGTGATGTTCAACAGTATCGCCGCATTGGCATGCAGGCTCGGGGCGAGGTCGATCTGATAGGAGGAGAGTTCCAGCACGTAATGGCGATGATCGGCGAGCGGGGCCAGGTCCAGCACCGCCTTCCCGATATTACCCCCCACCTCCACGTCGCGGCCGGACGACTTCAGAAGGTGGCCGCAGAGGGCGGTGGTGGTGGATTTCCCATTGGTGCCGGTGATCGCAACCACGGGTGCCTTCACGCCGAGGGCCGCGCGTTCGCGAAAGAAGATCTCGATATCGCCGATCACCTCGATGCCGGCGGCTTGTGCCTTGCGCACCGTCCAATGCGGCTCGGGGTGGGTCAGCGGCACGCCCGGGCTCAAGACCAGAGCATCGAAGCGCGAGAAATCCGCCGCACTCAAGTCAATGATGGGGAGGCCCTCAAGCTCGAGCGCCTCACGGGTTGCATCGCCGTCATCCCAGGCGGAAACATCGGCGCCACCGGCGACCAGCGCGCGAACAACCGAGCGTCCACTGCCGCCGAGACCGAAGACGGCGACCGATTTCCCGGCAAAGCAGGTCGCGGGGATCATCGCCTCACCTCAGCTTCAAAGTGGCGAGCCCGATCAGGGCGAGGAGCACCGAAATGATCCAGAAGCGGATCACGATGGTTGGCTCCTTCCAACCCTTCTGCTCGAAATGGTGGTGAAGCGGCGCCATGGCAAAGACGCGCTTGCCGGTGAGCTTGAAGGACACGACTTGAACGACGACGGACACGGTCTCAAGCACGAACAGTCCGCCGATGATGGCGAGGACGATCTCATGCTTGGCGGCGACAGCAACGGCGCCGAGGGCACCGCCCAGCGAGAGCGAACCGGTGTCGCCCATGAAAATCATGGCGGGTGGCGCATTGAACCAGAGAAAGCCAAGCCCTGCCCCGAGGATCGCGCCGCAGAACACGGCAAGCTCACCGGTGCCACGCACAAAATGGATCTGCAGATAATCAGCAAAGACCGCGTTGCCGACGAGATAGGCGATGAGGCCGAAGCTTGCGGCTGCCACCATCACCGGCACGATGGCAAGCCCGTCCAGCCCGTCGGTGAGGTTGACCGCGTTGCCGCAGCCCACGATCACGAAGACGCCGAGCAGGATGAAGAACCAGCCGAGATGCGCGACCACGTCCTTGAAGAAGGGAAAGGTCAGCGAGCTGGAGAGCGGTGCCTCACCCACCTTAATAATGGCATAGGTGGCGGCACCGGCGATCATGCATTCCAAAGCCAAGCGGAAGCGGCCCGAAAAGCCCTTGGCGGATGTCTTGGTGACCTTGAGATAATCGTCATAAAGGCCGATCGCGCCGAAACCCAAGGTGACCAGAAGCACGATCCAGACATAGGCATTGCCGAGATCACCCCATAGGAGGGTTGCAACCAGGATGCCCGACAGTATCATGAGGCCGCCCATGGTCGGCGTGCCTTGCTTCTCCAGAATATGGCGCTGAGGCCCGTCCTCGCGGATCGGCTGGCCCTTGCCCTGCTTGACCCGCAGCAGGGAGATCAGACTCGGCCCAAACAGAAACACGAAGGCAAGCGCGGTCATGATCGCACCGCCCGTGCGAAACGTGATGTAGCGGAAGACGTTCAGACCGGGAAAGGGTCCGCCGAGTTCCGCCAGCAGGTAATACAGCATTTCAGTTCCCCGTCGGCCGGCTGGCTTGGCGCCACGCGGTCCGGTGTGACACGTCCAGTGCGCCGTCCTCAGGCGGCATCGGCCTCAATTGCAGCAAAATTCCGGCGGAGAGCCTCGATCAGCAGCGCCATACGACTGCCGAGCGAGCCCTTGACCATGATGACATCGCCCGCACGTACGCCATCGAGCAAGGGATCCACCAAATCCTGCGATGACGCCGCGTAATAGCCGCGCTGGTCCGGACGAAGCGCATCCCAAAGGGACTTCATATGCGGACCGCAGGCATAGACCATGTCGATGCCCGCCGCATCGATGGCCGCCGCGAGGTCACCATGGAAGCGCCGGGACTGCGGCCCCAGCTCCAGCATGTCGCCCATCACTGCGATCCGGCGGCCGCCACTGGCCGGTGCAGTATGGCCGAGCAGCGCCAGTGCGGCGCTCATGGAGACAGGGTTGGCGTTATAGCTTTCGTCGATGACCGTGATCTCGCCACCTGCGGCGCGCAGCTTGAAACGGGCGCCCCGCCCTTTTGGCGGCTCGAGGCTGCCGAGGCTTAGGGCGCATAGTGCCAGATCGGCGCCGGCAAGCTTTACAGCTGCCAGCACCGCCAGGCTGTTGAGCGCGATGTGGCGACCAGGCGCGCCAAGCCGATAGGTGATCGCATCGCCCAATATGCTGGCGGCAACGACCGAGCATGTTTCCTTGAGCCGGACATGCTCCAGGCGGGCATCCGCCTCAGCATGCTCGCCGAAAGTGACGATCCGCTCGACACCGGCAGCGTAGGCCGCATCTTTCAGCCGACCGTATTGCGGAATGTCACGGTTCAGAACGGCAATGCCCTGGGGCTCAAGGCCCGAGAAGATCTCGGCCTTGGCGTCGGCGATCGCTTCGAGGCTGCCGAGATGGCCGATATGGACCGGGGCGATGGTGGTGATGATCGCGATGTGCGGACGCACCATGGCGACCAGCGGGGTGATTTCGCCCGCATGGTTCATGCCGAGCTCGAAGACGCCGTAGCGCGCCGATCTCGGCAGGCGGGCAAGCGACAGGGGCACGCCCCAGTGATTATTGTAGGAGGCGGCGGAGGCATGGGTTTCGCCCGATGCGCTCAGGCAGAGGCGGAGGGCTTCCTTGGTGCCGGTCTTGCCGACGCTGCCGGTGACGCCGATAATCCTGGCTTCCGACCGATTGCGGGCCGCGATTCCTAAGCGCTCAAGGGCGCGCAGGGGATCATCGACGAGCAGTACAGCTCCACCTTCGCTGATTGCCGGGCTCACGCGCGAGACGATGGCGATACCGGCACCGGCCTGATGAGCGGCGGAAACAAAGTCATGCCCATCGTGAGTGTCACCGCGGATCGCGACGAATATGTCGCCTTGGCTCAAGGTGCGGCTGTCAATCGACACACCATTGTAGCTGTCCGGGGCGTTCCCGATGACCTGCCCGCCGGTGGCGCTCACGATCTCGCTCAGTGTCCAGAGTGGTTCAGCCATTCGCGACCTCGCTCTTATTATAGTTCTGCGCTGCCAATCGTATTTCCTCTTGATCGCTGAACGGCAGCACCCGGCCGGCGATCTCCTGTCCAGTCTCATGGCCTTTGCCGGCGACGACCAGAATGTCGCCAGGCTTCAGCATGGTGAGCCCGAGACGGATGGCGCTCGGGCGGTCACCGCCGTCGATCCCGCCGGGGCAGCCGGCCAGCACTTGCGCGCGGATCTTCGCCGGATCCTCCGACCTTGGATTATCATCAGTGACGATCGCCAGATCCGCAAATTTCGCAACCGTCGCCCCCATCTGCGGCCGCTTGCCGGGATCGCGGTCGCCGCCCGCCCCGAACACCACGATCACCCTGCCGGCCGCATAAGGCCGCAACGCGGTGATCGCATTCTCCAAGGCATCGGGCGTATGGGCAAAATCGACAAAGACCTGGGCACCATTGAGGCTTGTGACATGCTCAAGCCGGCCCGTTGCGCCTTTGAGATGCTCGAGCGCCGGGATCACCTCGCCTGGTTTGACGCCCGTGGCAAGAGCAAGCCCCAAGGCAACGAGAGCGTTGGAGGCTTGGAAATCTCCCACGAGCGGCAGGTCGAGCGTGAAGCGCTCTCCCTCAATCGAGAGGGCGAGGGCCTGGCCGGTTGCACTGCGCTGCTGCGTCAGGAGGCGAATGGTCTCGCCCTTATGGCCTACGGTCGTCACGTTTAGTCCCCGGGCGCGGGCTGCCGTGATCACACGCTCGGCTTCCGGAAAATCCGCGTTGATCACCGCTGCGGCTCCCGCCGGGAGAAGGTCGGTGAACAGGCGCAGCTTGGCTGAGAAATAGTCCTCGAAATCGGGGTGATAATCGAGGTGATCGCGCGAGATATTGGTGAAGGCTCCGGCTCGAAGGGTCAGCCCATCGAGACGGTGCTGGGCAAGGCCATGGCTCGAGGCTTCGATCGCCGCGTGCGTTACCCCTTCACGGGCAAGATCCGCCATGACCTCCTGCAACTCGACCGGGTCGGGTGTCGTGTGCTGGAGCTTACGCTGGCCTTTGGGCGAGATGATGCCCACCGTACCGATGCTCGCCGCCGCCTGTCCGAGATGGGCCCAGATCTGGCGGGTGAAGGCTGCAACCGAAGTCTTGCCATTGGTGCCGGTCACGGCAATGACGGTTTCGGGCTGGGCGCCATAGAAGCGGGCCGCGGCACGCGCAAGGGTCGCTCGGGGATTGGACACGCGGATTACCGGGAGCTCGCCGGCGTCGATCGCCGCATCTTGCTCGGCGAGTACTGCAATTGCACCTTTTGCCCGCGCGCTCGGGACGTAAGCGGCACCGTCCGCCTTCACACCTTTGATCGCCGCAAACAGATAGCCGGGCGCAACCGCCCGGCTATCTGCCGTGAGCCCTTTCACCTCGAGCGCGGCATGAGCCGCCTCGAGCCTGGCATCAGAACCGATCACTGCGTCGAGCCGCATGGCCCCTCCTCGTTGCCCGATCGGGCAGTCATCCCCTCGTTGGCCCGCGCTGCTCACTGAAACGCGGCGCCGGCCACGGTCAAATTGGTGTCCTTGCCGTCGAATTTCGGCGTCACATCCAATAGCGGCGCGATGCGCTCGATGATCTTGCCGCCCGTGGGAACAGCGTTCCAGCCAGATGTCCTAAACCCATATGTCTCTTTCAAGGCCTGCGGTTCATCCAGCAGGACGAACACCAGATAGCGCGGCTTCTCCATGGGGAAGCCGGCGATGAAGTTGGTGACGTTCTTGCCCTTGCTGTAGCGGCCGTTGAGAACCTTCTCAGCCGATCCGGTCTTGCCGCCCACCCGATAGCCCTCGACATTGGCCTTCTTCGCGCTGCCAACCAGCGCATTCTGGCGCAGAAGCCAGCGCATCTTGTCGGATGTCTCGGGCTTGATCACCTGAGGTGCTTGATCTTCCATCAGGCTCGCATCGCGCTTGAGAAAGGTCGGATGAACCAGCCTGCCACCATTCATGAACGATGCGACGGCCGACAGAAGACGCAAGGGCGCAACCGAGATGCCATGGCCAAAGGCGATGGTGGCGGTGGAGATCTTGCCCCAACGCGCCGGGACCAGGGGCGTGGCCGTTTCCGGAATCTCCGTGCGCAGCCGGTCAAAGAAACCGAGCTTGCGCAGGAATGCCTGATGCTTCTCTATGCCTTGGTCCAGTGCCATGCGAGCGGTGCCGATATTCGATGAGTAAGTAAAGACCTCAGGGAGACTTAAAATTCGGTTCTCCCCCCGGAAATCGCCGATGCGCGAGCGGCCGATGACCAGCGAGCCACGCGCGTCCCAGCGTGACTGCATGCTCACGCCATTATCCAAGGCCATGGCAAAGGTGACCGTCTTGAAGGTCGAGCCCATCTCATAAACCGCCGTGGTCAGCCGGTTCATATTGTTCTTATCCAGCGCCTCACGGGGATCGTTGGGATTGAAGTCCGGGAGGGACGCCATGGCGATGATCTCGCCGGTATGCACGTCCATCACAACGCCGGCGCCGGCAAGGGCGTGGAACTTCTCTATCGCCTTCTGCAGCTCGTCGGTCATGGCATATTGGACGCGAAGATCAAGCGCCAGGGATACCGGTCCGGTTTTCGCCTCGAGCGGGTCAGCCAGGGCGGCAACGAGGATCTGTCCCTGATCATCGAGATAGCGCTCGATGCCCGCGATGCCCCGGTTGTCAATGTCAACGAAGCCGAGAACATGGGATGCGAGCCTGCCATTGGGATAGACCCGCTGCCGCTCCCAGCGGAAGCCGATGCCAGGGATGCCGAGATTGTGGATGATGGCCTGCTCTTCCGGGCTGATCTGGCGGGCGAGCCAGACGAAGGCACGCTTGCGATCGGAAAGCTTACGGCGCACGTCCGACGCATCGATGCGGGGCACATTGGCGGTGAGGAGCTCGACCGCCTCGTCGATATCAATGATCTTGCGTGGATCGGCATAGAGGGATGCGACCTGGATGTCGGTGGCGAGGAGCTCACCATTGCGGTCGACGATTTCGGGCCGTGGGATCTTGTCGCCGGGCTCGCGAGACACCTCGACCGGGCGCGGCGTGCCTATGGTGAGCTGGCCCAAGCGGACAGCCACGGCGGAAAATGCGATCAGGAAAAAGATGATGACGAGACGCGCGCGCTTGTGACCCTTCAACTGGATGCCAAAAGCCGATTCCGCCAGCTTGCGTCCGGTGAGCGCCTGGATTGTCTCATGCGCGCTGGAGCGGGTGCGCATCTCCATCATTCCAATCCTTCGAGAAGATTTGCAATCGGATCGCCATCGCGGTCCGGCTGGCGGAAGCGGTCGAATTCGGGAATGGCCGTCGCCAGGTCATGGGCGGCGATGATCTGCTGAGGCTTGAGCGGTGCGAGCGTCAGGTGCTTGCGCGCAAGCTCCTCGATGCGGTGAGGGCGGGTGAGATTGGCCCATTCAGCCCGCAACAGTCTGATCGCCTCGTATTCGCCGGTCATCTCGCGCTTGATCGTCGCGATCCGGTCCTCGGCGACGCGTGCCTGATATTCAAGCTGATAGAGCCAGAAGGCCACAGCGAGCAGACAGACGACGAGAATGCCATTGATCACCCTCAGCATGGCATCGGCTCCAATGCGATCGGTGGAACACCCGTCTCGGCGAGATCCAGCGGGATCGCGGCAGCATTCGTGCGGCGCGCGGCACGCAGCTTGGCAGAGCGGGCGCGGGGATTGGCTGTGACTTCCGCTTCGCCCGGAGCAATCGCGCCCCGACCTATAGGCTCAAAACTCGGCGAGACCTGTTGCTGCTCCGGCAAGTGGCGGGATGTGCGCGGACTGTGGCCGGTGCGACCGCTGAGGAACCGCTTCACGATCCGGTCCTCAAGGGAGTGAAAGGACACCACCGCGAGCCGCCCGCCCGGCTTGAGCAGACGTTCGGCAGCGCTGAGGCCGCGGGCAAGCTCGCCCAATTCATCGTTCACCATGATGCGCAGGGCTTGAAAGGTTCGGGTGGCAGGGTGAATGCGATCTTGCGGACGCCGGCCTCCGACGGCTCGCTCGATCACCTCGGCGAGCTGAAGGGTGCGCGTGATGGGCGCGAGGGTCCTGGTCCTGACGATGGCTCGCGCAATCGTGCGCGATTTCCGCTCCTCGCCAAGCTGGAAGATGATGTCGGCAAGCTGACGTTCGGAACAGGTGGCGATGAGATCGGCAGCGCTTGGACCGGACTTGCCCATGCGCATATCGAGAGGACCATCGGCGACAAAGGAAAAGCCGCGCTCAGGCTGGTCGAGCTGCATGGAGGACACACCGACATCGAGGGTCACCCCGTCGACCTCAGGGGCATCCGCCGCGCGCGCCAGCGCCTCCATTTCGCTGAACCGGCCTGGGATGAGCGACAGCCGGCCTTCGAATTGCTGCGCAAGCGCCCTGCCCGCTGCGAGCGCATCCGCGTCCCGGTCGATCGCAAGCACGCGCGTGTCGGGTGCTGCTGCAAGAATGGCCCTGGTATAGCCTCCTGCACCAAAGGTTCCGTCGATGAAAATCTCCCCCGGCCCCGGCGCCAAAGCGCCTATCACCTCGGCAAGGAGCACCGGGACATGGCCGCCCGATCTTTGTTCGTTCGTTGAGGCAGGCATGAAAGAAAACTCGACGGCAGCCCGGATTCGTGACCAGAATAGCCAATGCAGAACAGCCAGTTACTGGCGCCTAGCACTCTGCGCTGCACAGGCTTAACAATTTGTTGCCAAAAGCGCTCCCGAGCGGTCCATCCACGATAATGTCCGCGGTGTTGCCAATTCGCCCGTTCCATTGATGAAACGGGCAGATCGCCATTGTATCGCCTGCCATCCGGCTCTTGAGCGCGCTTCACCCGCTTACTGCTCGTCGATGTCCTTGCAGATGCCGAAGCCGGTCATGATCTTGTTATCGGAGGATGCGGAGAAGGTCATGGTGTCGTCCTTCCGGTCGGCCACCAGCATCCAGCTCACCTCACCATCCATGCCCTGGGCCGTGAGATCGTTCTCGTTCTGGCCATAGAGGTGAATGGCCGAGAGGTGGGGCAGACCATCCTTGCTCACGCCGGCCAGAATCCGGCGCAGGGGATCGGCAAGCATCTTGGCCGGCAGCGGCATCTCACCGAAGGTCTCGGACTTGCTGCATTCACCCTTGTGGTCACAGATCACGACCCGTTGCACGGTGCAGTCGAGCGGCTTCAGTGCCTCGAGATTCTCCTTGGATTGCGCATCCATCGCCGCATGGTGCGGGTGGGCAGGCTGAGCGCCGCCTGCTTTGCCTCCGGGGTTTTGCGCCAAAGCCGGAGTGAGACACGCCGCGGACAGAAGTCCTGCAGCCAACATCAACCTGATCATCACTTTCGATCCTCGATCAATGGTCGAGCCTGACGGCCCGCACCATTATAGGTTCCAGACATTCGCTCACGCGCTGCTCAGCGCGGATAGTAATAAGGCGGAGGTGGAGGCGGTGGCGCATAGACCGGCGCGCAAGGCGGGTAGGGATAGTAACCGCAGCCCGGGCCGTAATAGGCGCGAGGGTGCATGTGGTAATAGGGATAGGGCCTGGACGCGGCAGCAACTGCGCCGCCTACGACGGCCCCTGCAATAAGACCACCCACGAAGGCACCGCCGCCATGGCCGTGTGCCTGGGCCGGCATCGGCGTTGCGGCATTGGACATGATCGCCGCAGCAAGCACGGCGGCCCATGTCAATTTCGAGAAATTCATCTCTTCCTCCAGATCCGAACTCGGACATTTGGACCCCACATCCACATGATGCAGGCCGGGGGATGATCCCAGATTTCGGTAAAGCCTTCGCAACCATGCTGTCCTGGCTGCGGGCCGGGCCCGGAAAACGCTTAGACTTGCGGGCGGACGGTGAACGTCCTAAATCAACCGCAATGACGGGACCCCGCCCGCTGCATATTGAGCAGGCTTGAGGAAAGGCTTTTGGGATGCCGATCAAGATCCCCAATCATCTGCCCGCACGAGCAACCCTCGAGAGCGAGGGCGTGATGGTCATGACCGAGGATGACGCCATCCGGCAGGATGTGCGCCCGCTGCGCATCGCGCTCCTCAATCTCATGCCCAACAAGGAGCGGACCGAGACTCAGTTCGCCCGGCTTGTCGGCGCTACCCCGCTGCAGGTCGAGCTGTCGCTCATGTCCCTGTCGAGCCATACGCCGAAGAACACACCCGCCGAGCATATGCTGACCTTTTATCGCCCCTGGGAGAGCCTGCGGGAAGAGAAGTTCGACGGCTTCATCATCACGGGAGCGCCAGTGGAGCTGCTCGATTTCGAGCGGGTCACCTATTGGCGAGAGCTTACGCGGATCTTCGAGTGGACGCAGACGAATGTGCATTCGCTGTTCGCCGTCTGCTGGGGTGCACAGGCCGCCCTGTGGCATTTCCACCGTGTGCCGAAGTATGAATTGAAGGAGAAGGCCTTCGGGGTGTTCCGGCACAAGAACCTGAAGCCCTCATCGCCCTATTTGCGCGGCTTTTCCGACGATTTCTCGGTGCCGGTATCGCGCTGGACCGAGAACCGCCGCCAGGATCTGCCGAAGTCCTCGGGAATAGAAGTTCTGATGGAGTCGGACGAGGCCGGGCTCTGCCTGTTGCATGATGCGCCGCGCCGCGCGCTCTATATGTTCAATCACCTGGAATATGACAGCCGCAGCCTGGGTGATGAATATTGGCGCGACCGCAATGCGGGCAAGGCCATCAAGCTGCCGCGCAACTACTATCCGAACGATGACCCATATGCGGCACCGGAGAACCGCTGGCGCAGCCATGCGCATTTGCTGTTCGGCAATTGGATCAACGAGGTCTATCAGACCACGCCCTTCAATATCGACGAGATCGGCACGTCCAAGGCGCCCGTCGTCACGCATGAGCCGGTGCGGCGCGCGTCTTGACGGCTTAGGCTTAACTCTCCCTTTGCAGGAGCTGACCCATGCTGCGCTTGATGCTCCTGCGCCATGCAAAATCGAGTTGGTCGGAAAGCGGTCTGGCGGACAGCGCGCGACCGCTCAATGGCCGCGGGCGCAGAGCAGCGACCGCCATGGGGGTGTTCATGGCGGGCAAGGAGCTCCTGCCGATGCTCATTCTCTGCTCTCCCGCGGTTCGCGCCCTCAGCACGCTCGAGCTGGCACGACCCGCCCTGCCGCGCGCCATCGAAACGCGAATCATCGATAATCTCTATGATTTCGGCGATGGATCCGCGGTGATCGACGCGATCCGCGCTGTCAAGGACAGCCCCTCCCCCTCGCCGCTCATGGTCATCGGTCATAATCCGAGCCTCGAGGGCGCCGCTCTTGCGCTCGGCCGGGCAGGCCTCAGCCTGGTGCGGGACCGGATCGCCACCAAATATCCCACGGCAGGCCTCGCCGTGATCGACTTTGCGGCCGATCACTGGAGCACCATCGAGCCGGGTACCGGAGAGATGGTGAGCTTCACCACACCCCGGGATCTGGGGGTCTAGGGTGGCGCGCACCGGTCTTGGAAAGCTGGCCGACCGCAGTCTGATCGCGCTCAGCGAACTTGCAGATTATGCCGGCGCCTTCGGCAATCCCTCGCTCAGGCTCGGGGTGACGGGACTGTCGCGCTCGGGGAAGACGGTGTTCATCACCGCGCTCGTTCATAACCTCCTGCAAGGCGGGCGGCTGCCGCTGTTCGACCCCCAGGCCGAACAGCGCATCCTCCGCGCCTATCTCGAGCCGCAGCCGGATGATGCAGTGCCTCGGTTTGCCTATGAGGATCATATCGAGGCGCTGATCGGGGATGACCGGCACTGGCCGGAGAGCACCCGTCGCATGAGCCAGTTGCGGCTCACGGTCGAGTTCCTGCCGCGCAGCACCATTGCCCGCCGGCTCGGGCGCAACCGTCTGCATGTCGATATTGTGGACTATCCCGGCGAATGGCTGCTGGATCTGCCGCTGCTCGATCTCACCTATGAGCAATGGTCGGCTGAAATGATCGCGGCGAGCCGGAGGCCGGCAAGCCAGGCAAAGGCTGCCGAATGGCATGCGCTGCTTGCGACACGCGATCCGACGGCCCCGGCGGATGAACCCCTGGCGGTCAAGTCGGCCGAGGCCTTCCGGCGCTATCTCATTGCCTGCCGCGATGAGCAGGTGGCGCTGTCGTTCCTGCCGCCAGGCCGCTTTCTCATGCCCGGCGATCTCGAAGGCTCGCCACTGCTCACCTTCGCCCCCCTCGATGTGCCGCGCGATGACATCGCACCGCGAGGCTCCCATTGGGCGATGATGGCACGCCGTTACGACGCCTATGTCCGCCATGTGGTGCGGCCGTTTTTCCGTGAACATTTTGCACGGCTCGACCGCCAGATCGTGCTCATCGACGCGCTTGCCGCCCTCAATGCCGGAGCGGAAGCCGTCACCGATCTCGGCCGGGCACTCACCGATGTGCTCTCCGCCTTCCGGCATGGGCGCGGCAATCCGCTGATGAGCATGTTCGGCCGGCGCATCGACCGGATCATGATCGCAGCCACGAAAGCGGATTACCTCCATCACACCAGCCATGACCGGCTCGAGGCGATCGCCGGCCGGCTCGTGCAGCAAGCAATGGACAAGGCAGCGATTGCGGGAACCGATATCGAGGTGACGGCACTCGCCGCGATCCGGGCGACGCGGGAGGCGGAGATCATGGAAGGGGGCGAGCGGCTGCCCTGCATCGTCGGTGTGCCGCAGGCCGGCGAACGGCTCGGCAACGAGGTTTTCGACGGCAAACGTGAGGCTGCGATCTTTCCCGGCGATCTGCCGGACGACCCGCAAGAAGCATTGCAAGGAGCAGTCGAGGGCCAGGTCCGCTTCATCCGCTTCAGACCGCCGCTGATCGACAAGAGCCGGTGGGATCTGGGGCCGAGCTTTCCCCATATCCGGCTCGACCGCACGCTCAATTTCCTGCTTTCGGACTTCCTGGCATGAGCCGAGAGGACGAGGCACCGTTGCGCAAAGTGCGCCAGCCGCGGGTGTTCGAGGCACCACCGCCGCCGCCACCGCCGCCTCCTGCGGGAGAGGAGCCGAAGGCACTGCAGCACCTTACCGGGCGGCGGCGCGGCTTTCGCTGGGGCGCGCTGTTCCTGTCGTCCCTCGGCGGCTTGATCAGCATGGCGATCGGCTATTCGGCCTATCGCTTCGTCGAGGATCTGTTCGCGCGGCAGGATTGGCTGGGCTGGCTCGCCTTCTCTCTGGCGATCCTTGCGGGAATTGCCGCTATCTCCATCATCCTGCGCGAGATCTGGGGTCTTTCGCGGCTGACCAAGATGGGGGAGATCCGGATCACCGCCGAACGGGCGATCCGTCGGGATGACGCGGGTGATGCGGATGCGACGCTCGCCAGCCTGCGCAGCCTCTATAAAGGCCGCCGCGACATGGCTCATACGGTCGCGGCTTTCGCCCGGCATGCAGACGAGATCATGGATCCGCGCGATCGCATCAAGCTTGCGGAGCGCATTCTGATGAGCGAGCTTGACCGGGATGCAGCGGGCCTTATCGCCCGCTCGGCGCGGCGGATCTCGATTCTCACCGCCGTCACCCCTGCGGCGGCGCTCGATGTGCTGTTCGTTGCCGCACAGAACCTGGTGATGCTGCGCGGGCTTGCCACGCTCTATGGCGCCCGCCCACACCTCCTCGGCACGATCAAGCTCACACGAATGGTGGTCACTCATCTCGCGGTCACAGGATCGATCGCCTTCTCGGACACGGTGCTTCAGCACTTCATCGGCCGCGGCATCGCGGGGCGCATCTCAGCGCGGCTCGGTGAGGGCGCCATCAATGGCATCATGACCGCGCGGATCGGGCTCGCCGCCATGGATGTGGTCCGCCCCCTGCCCTTCGAGGCTCTGCGCCGGCCCAGCCTCTCGAGCATTGCCGGCCGCATCGGCGATACGGTGGCGAGTGAGGATGACACAGTTCAAAGCGAAGACGGGTCCCGACCTCCGTCTCCCGGGCCGTCAGATCGTGGCGAAAGCTCATGAGCGCAGCCGGAAGCCAAGCAAAGGCGCGCTTCAAACCATGGCATTACGCGGTCCTGGCGGGCGCGATCATTCTGGTTGCCGCTCTCATCCTCCACGCCATGGGGAGGGTGCCGATCTGCACCTGCGGCACGATCAAGCTCTGGCATGGCAACCCGAACAGCTCCGAGAATTCCCAACACATCGCCGACTGGTACAGCCCATCCCATGTGATCCATGGAATACTGTTTTATGGGCTCCTCTGGCTCGTCATGAGGGACAAGCCCGTCGGCGCGCGGCTGGTCCTCGCGGTACTCATCGAGACGCTCTGGGAAGTCATCGAGAATTCGCCTTTCATCATCGAGCGCTATCGAGCGGCGACCATCTCGCTCAGCTATTACGGTGACAGCATCGTCAATTCGGTGAGCGATATCCTGTTCATGATCGTGGGCTTCTTTCTCGCCCGCATCGTACCGGTCTGGGTATCGGTGCTGGTCATCATCGGGTTCGAGGCGCTGGCCGCTTATGTGATCCGAGACAATCTCATCCTCAATGTGCTCATGCTGGTCTGGCCGCTCGATGCGGTGAAGGAATGGCAGGCCGGCATTGCCGGCGGCGCTTGAGGCGCTTGTCGAGCCCTATCCTTCCAAGCTAGGCTAACCCCCATGTTCGTGACCTTCTTCACAAGCCTCAAGGCCGCCGGCGTGCCGGTCTCGCTCAGGGAATATCTGACGCTCATGGAGGCGTTGGATGCCGGCTGCGCTGCCTATCGCACCGAAGAATTCTACTATCTCTCCCGCAGCGCGCTGGTGAAGGATGAGCGCAATTTCGACCGCTTCGACCGGGTGTTCGGCCATGTGTTCAAGGGGCTCGACTTCATCCCCGATGATGCGGTCGCGAATATTCCGGAGGAATGGCTCACCAAGCTCAATGAGAAATATCTCACCGACGAGGAGAAGGCGCTGATCGAGAGCCTTGGCGGTTGGGATAAGATCATGGAGGAGCTGAAAAAGCGCCTCGAGGAACAGAAGGGACGTCACCAGGGTGGCAGCAAGTGGATCGGCACGGCGGGGACCTCCCCTTTCGGAGCCTATGGCTATAATCCCGAGGGCGTGCGCATCGGCCAGGATCGCAACCGCAATAACCGCGCGATCAAGGTGTGGGACAAGCGCGAATTCAAGGATCTCGATGATTCCGTGGAGCTTGGCACGCGCAACATCAAGATGGCGCTGCGCAGGCTGCGCAAATTCGCGCGAACGGGAGCGGCCGAGGAGCTTGATCTCGACGGCACAATCCGTTCGACCGCGCATAAGGGTTATCTCGATCTCAATTTCGTGCCCGAGCGCCACAATGCGGTGAAGGTTCTGCTCTTCTTCGATGTGGGCGGATCGATGGACCCACATATTACTCTGTGCGAGGAACTGTTCTCGGCGGTGCGCACCGAGTTCAAACATCTCGAATATTACTATTTCCACAATTGCCTCTATGAGACGGTGTGGAAGAACAACCGGCGGCGCCATGTGGAGCGGGTGCAGACCTGGGAGGTGCTCAACACCTATGCCGCCGATTATAAGGTGATCTTCGTGGGCGATGCCTCGATGAGCCCCTATGAGATCACCCATCCCGGCGGATCGGTCGAGCATATGAACCCCGAGGCCGGTTCGGTCTGGCTGCAGCGGGTGATCGATATCTATCCCAAGACGGTGTGGCTCAACCCGACGCCTGAGAATTACTGGGGCTATACCCCCTCCACCGAGATCATCCGGCGATTGTTCGGCGGGCGCATGTATGGGCTGACCCTCGAAGGGCTGGACGGTGCCATGCGCGAGCTCTCGCGGTGAGCGGTCATCACTACATCCTTCAATAGCAGGCACGTCATGGCTGAAAGCGAGCGGCTCCATGTCTTCTGGCATCAGGATTGCCTCAGCCATGACACGGGCGCGGGCGTGTTCGAGGGTGTCCCCTCGCCCTTGCTCGACATCCAGATGCCGCATCCGGAAGGCCCGGACCGGCTCGTCAACATGCGGTCGGTGCTCCAGCGCGGCCCCGTCGCGCCGCTCCTCGACTGGCGGGAGGGGCGGCATGCCAGCGACGAGGAACTGCTTGCCTGGTGCAGCGCGGATTTCTTGGCAAAGCTGAAAGAGGCCGATATCAGCGGCGAGATTTTCTCGGCCTCCACATTGATGAAGCCCGGCGCCATGCGTGCAATCCGGGCAGCGGCCGGCACCACCATTGCCGCGATGGACGCCATTCTCGACGGCCAGACGCAAAAGGCTTACGCCTTGGTGCGCCCGCCGGGACACCATGCCGCCCGCGATCAGGTGGATGGCTATTGCTTCATCAACAATATCGGGGCCGCGATCGAGCACGGGATCGGACGCGGGCTTGGCCGGGTTGCCGTCATCGACTGGGACGTGCATCACGGCAATGGCACCCAGGAAGGGTTCTACGAGCGGGATGACGTGCTTACCATTTCGCTCCATATGAACCACGGCTCTTGGAGTGCGCGCACTCACCCGCAGACCGGAAAGGTCGACGAGCGCGGCCGGGGCAAAGGGCTTGGCTATAACATCAACATTCCCCTGCCCTGCGGTGTCGGCAATCATGCCTATCTCCTCGCCTTCGAGGAAATCGTGGTGCCCGCCGTGCGGGCTTTCGCGCCGGAGCTGATCGTCATCGCCGCCGGTCAGGATGCGAGCCAGTTCGACCCGAACGGGCGCCAATGCGTCGACATGCAAGGCTTCCATCAGCTAGGGCTTGCCGCGCGCGCACTTGCCGCGGAGCTCACCGGGGGCAAGCTGCTGATGGTTCAGGAGGGCGGCTATAACCCGGCCTATGCCGCCTTCTGCGCCCATGCGACCGTCGAAGGCCTATTGGGGGCACCCGCACAGCTTGCCGATCCGCTCAGCTATATTCCCGATGATGCGGAGATGGCGCGGCATATCGTGGCGGCACTGGCTCAGGCCCTCAGGCCCGGAACGTTGCACTGAAGCCTTGATCGGCCGCGCCATAGGTTGGATTGTTTCTCACCAGACTGGCGAGGGACACCATGGCGACAACGCTCCTGCGCTCCAATGATCCGCTGCTGCAATCCTTCAGACTCAAGCATCTCACGCTCAAGAACCGGATCATCTCGACCGCGCATGAGCCCAATTATCACGATGGCCATGGGATGCCGGGCGAGCGCTATCGCCTCTATCACGTGGAGAAGGCCAAAGGCGGCATCGCCATGACGATGACGGCGGGCTCCGCCTCGGTTGCCCGCGACAGCCCGCCCGCCTTCGGCAACCTGCTGGCCTATAAGGACGAGATCGTGCCGCATCTGCGGCGGCTCGCGGACGACTGCCACGAGCATGGCTGCGCGGTGATGATCCAGCTCACCCATCTCGGGCGCCGCACCGGCTGGAACAAGGCGGACTGGCTGCCTGTGCTTGCCCCATCCCCGGTGCGCGAGCCCGCCCATCGCGCCTTTCCCAAAACAATCGAGGATTGGGACATCGAGCGGATCATCGCGGATTATGCCAGTGCCACTCAGCGGATGCAGGCCGCCGGCCTCGATGGCATCGAGTTCGAGGCTTATGGGCATCTGCTCGATCAGTTCTGGTCGCCGGCCACCAATAGGCGCGAGGACGAGTATGGCGGCAGCATCGACAACCGCCTGCGCTTCACCTTCCGGGTGCTTGATGCGGTGCGAAAGGCTGTGCGCCCCGATTTCATCGTGGGCCTCAGGCTTGTGGTCGATGAGGATTGGCGACAGGGGCTCAGCCGAGAAGAGGGGCTTGAGATCGCGCGGCGGCTGATCGCAACCGGCCAGATCGATTTCCTCAATGTCATTCGCGGCCATATCGACAGCGATCCGGCCTTGACGAAGGTCATCCCGGTGCATGGCATGCGCGCAGCTCCTCACCTCGATTTCGCCGGCGAGGTGAAGGCCCAAACCAAGTTTCCAGTCTTCCATGCGGCCCGCATTGCGGATGTGGCCACCGCCCGCCATGCGGTCGCGTCCGGCAAGCTCGACCTCGTCGGCATGACACGCGCCCATATCGCCGATCCGCATATCGTGCGGAAGATCGAGCAGGGTGTTGAGCACGAGATCCGTCCGTGCGTGGGCGCCACCTATTGCCTCGACCGGATCTATGAGGCAGGCGAAGCGCTTTGCATCCACAATGCCGCCACGGGGCGTGAGGCAATGATGCCGCATGTGATCGCGCGCAGCCAAGGCGCAACGCGCAAGGCGGTGGTGGTCGGTGCAGGTCCCGCAGGGCTCGAAGCTGCAAGAGTGCTCGCCGAGCGCGGGCATCATGTCACGCTGTTCGAGGCGGCGGACAGGCCAGGCGGTCAGATCCGGCTCATCACCCAGCTTGCGCGCCGCAGGGAGTTCGTCGGCATTGTGGATTGGCGCATGGCGCGGCTTGAGAGCCGCAACGTGCGGCTTGTGTTCAATACCTTGGCGGAGGCCCAGGATGTTCTCGCGGAGGAGCCGGATCTCGTCATCATCGCGACCGGCGGCCTGCCGCAGCGCCCGCCCATCGAAGCCGGCGGTGACCTTACGGTCTCCACCTGGGACATTCTCTCAGGGGATGTGAAGCCCGCGGACGACATCCTGCTCTATGACGACAATGGCGCCCATCCGGGGCTCACCGCCGCGCAATTCCTGGTCGAGCACGGGGCGGAGCTGGAGGTCGTCTCTCCTGAGCGCATGTTCTTCCCCGATGTGGGCGGTATGAATGTGGTGCCCTATCTTGCGGCCCTGCAAACAAGCGGGGCACGGCTGACCATCGGCACCATGGTGCGGGCCATCCGGCGTGAGGGCAACAAACTCGCGGTGACATTGGCCAGCGAGTATGCCGAGCGCGACCTCGGTGAGCGGCTGGTCGATCAGGTGGTCGTGGAGCACGGCACATTGCCGCTGGATGAGCTCTATTTCGCGCTCAAAGATCAGTCGGTCAACCGGGGGGCGGTCGATTACGACGCGCTCGTTGCGGGGCGGCCGCAACAGCTGCGCGGCAATCCCGACGGCCTCTTCCAGCTGTTCCGCATCGGGGATGCGGTCGCCTCGCGCAATATCCATGCCGCCATCTATGACGCATTGCGGCTGTGCAAGGATCTTTGACCCGAGGCGCGCCCTTGCATGACCTCAGCCGATCAGGCCGCGCGCGGGGTGGAGGCGAGCAAGCCGTCGGTCACCGCCTTGATCTCATCGGGTCCGTAGGCTCCGATGAGAGACAGAAGCCCAGAAATATCAAGTTCACTGCGCCCAGCGCTGTTCTGGATGAGCAGATCCACAATCTCACGGGCGAAGGATGCTGGATCAACGTCCTTGACCTGGCCGGAATCGTTCTCCGTCGCAAGCTGCAGGAGATCAACGCAGGGCTGGGGCAGTCCCGCATGCTCGCACACCACCTTGAGGCCCACCTCGTTTCTGGTGGCGATCACGTCGGCCACGTGACGGTTGGGCATGCCCGCAAGCTGGGCGAGCGCTTCGGTGACAAAGCTCATCTCGCCATGGCAGATGGCCCGACAAATGAGCGAGCCGGTAACGAGGCGGTTGACGGTGAGATAACGGACCATCGCCTCCAGGTCCTCGCCGCTGAGACCATGGGCAATCTGCAGGAAGGAGTGATCCTCCGCCTCTGATACAAGTTCATCGAGGCGGTCATTTTCGACCCAGCCCTGCTTGGCAAGGACCACCTTCACCCGGTCATTATTGATTTGCGCGAGCTTGACCCGCATCTCGACTGGCAGATCCCGGCGCCGCCGCATGGCCTCACACACGGAGGTGACGGCGGCAAAGCGCGACATGATGATCCGATAGCCCTCGATGGGGATCGAAATTGCGGCATTGCCCAGAAGCTCCTTGCAAACGGCGGGCGAGCCGAACTTGATCAGAACAGCCAGCGCGTGGCGCGGCAGGTTTGCCCGGCGGGCAATCGCGCAGAGCCGCCGGTCATCGCCGATGCGGGCAATCGCGACAAGCGTGCCGTCGGTGAGCCCCGGACAGGCGACCAGAAAGGGCAGCGCGATATCATCTTCATCAGCGGCAATGGCGAAAGCGACATCCGGGGGCACGAAGGACGCAAGCTCGAGCTCCTGGGCAATCGCGCGGCGAACGGATATGGCTTCATCTTCCGCCAGTTTCAGCAGCACTGGCAGAACGGCGGCACGTTCCGGTTCGGGGTTGTCCTTGTTCGCTACGAAACTGGCGAGTTCTGTTGCGAGCTTCATGCGCTGGTAGGGCGAAGGGTCTTCAGCGACGCGCGTCAGAAAATTTACATCCAGACCGATGGCATTCTGCTTCGACATGCGCATCTCCCAGGCAATAAAATCAATTGAATGATTTGGCTTTGCACTTCGGGAGATGATCACCAGCAAATGTTAAGGAAGCGTTTACCTTAACCTCACTCGCTCGACGCCGTTTTATGCCTCGCCACGCGCCGCCGCCACAGCGGGTGCGGTGCCCACTGGCGAGACCCGCGGATTGACCAGGACGAACTCGGTCTTGGGCGGTGGTGCCGGGCGCTGCGACATGCGGTAGATCGCATAAGCACCGATGCCGGCATAGACGATCCCGAGATAGATCGGGAAGCCCTGCGCGCCGATATAGCTCATCACTTGGCCAACGATCAGCGGTCCCGCGACCGAGCCCATTCCATAAATCAGCACCAGCTTGCCACTGGCTCCGAGGATCTGATCGGCGTCGAGATTGTCATTGGCATGAGACAGCGCCACCGAATAGAGCGGTAGAGCGAGCGCGCCGAACAGGCAGAAGACCGCGATCAGCAGATCGCTGCTGATCAATGTGGCGGGATAGCAGGCAAAAGCAAGCGCGGCGGACAAAAAGGCAAGAATGGTCAGCACCGTGCGGCGGTCATGCCTGTCAGAGATCAATCCGATCGGAAATTGCGAGAGAACGACGCCAAGGGGCGGCAGTGCCATGAGAATCGAGACTTCCGCAACGCTCAGACCAGCGAGCGTTCCATAGACCGCGCCCATGGTGAAGAACGCCGATTGGCCAAGCCCATTGGTGAAGGCACAGACCACGCCGAGGGGTGATCGCCGATAGATCTCGCGTATGCTCACGCCGCGGGGATGGGTGACGTCCGGCGCGGTGACCCGCACGAGGGTCATCGGCACCAAAGCCACAGACACCATCGCCGACACCACCACGAAGAGCTCAAAGCCGCTGGGGCTTGCGACATTCAGGAAGAATTGGCCAAGCCCCATGCAGGAATAGCTGATGATCATGTAGATCGAGAGGATCTGCCCACGATCGCGGTTGGTCGAAACGGAGTTCAGCCAGCTTTCGGCGACGATGAACAGGCCGGAAATGCAGAACCCGACGAGAGCTCGGATGATGAACCACGAGATCGGGTCGATCAGGATCGGAAAGAAGAGAACCGCCGTCGAGGCCACCGAGGCCAAGGCCGCGAAAACCCTGATATGGCCGACATAGGAGATGAGACCCGGTGTGATTCCCGAACCGACCAGCAGCCCAATGGAATAGGCCGACATGACCAGGCCCGTCACGCCCGGCCCGAAATGCTCCAGGGCTGCGCGCACCCCAAGCAAGGTTCCTTGCAGGCCATTGCCGAGCGAAAGCAGAGCGACGCCGAAAAGCAGCGCCCATACAGAGCGTACGCCATCCAGAAACATTGCCGCTTCTCCGAGGGACGATGCTGCTTATCGCCGATCACGTTGGGCATTTTTAAGTCGCGCCAGCCAGAGGCGCTTACCTCAGGAGCGACATGTCGGGAGGCATCAGCGTCTGGCCTTAGGCCGCGACATTGCTGCTGGCAAAGCCGACCTGGCGGAGCTTGAAGTTCAGGATATCGGCATCGAAAGGCTGCACCAGACATTCGGCAGCCCCTTCCCAGATCGCCTGCCCGATCGAGGCGGCGTTCGCATCGCTCGCACAGATGAGCACTGCCGGATCTCCTCCTGCCCCTGTGCGCCTCAAACGATGGAGAAATTCAACACTGCTCATGCTCGGCATGGTGTCGGGCAGCATGATGAGATCCGGCCTGCTTCGCCGGCATGCCAGAAGTGCTTGTTCGGGACTCGGCGCAAACTCGACCGTGAATCCATGAGCGTTCAGCATCGAAACCAATTCGTGTCGGTCACCCGCCGCGTCCGCGATAATCAAGCAATGGGTCATTCACACGATCTCCGAGCATTCAACATGCCCCCACAGGCATATCGAGCCTTGGGTGGAGTCGTAGGGAGCCGCCCTTTAATGAATAGTTAACAGGCTTCCTGCAATAGATGCGGACGAAAATTTGTATGAAAATCAGTTAGTTACGCAAATATCGAAATGTCCGAGCAAAATACGAATGTGGAGAAGTCAAGGCAAATTCAACCAAATGCGACGACTCACGGCCGCCAAAGAAGACTCACCAGACGACTCACAGGATGCTTGTGACGACTTGCTGAGTGCTCCGCCACCTGCCAAAACTGGCCCCTTGAGGCCTTAGAAAAATCGACCCCAGTCAGAGGAGAGGATATGCGCGGGCTCTATTTCGAGGAATTCGAGATTGGACAAGTCTTCAATCACATGCTGCGGCGGACCATCACCGAGAGCGACAACATGCTGTTCTCGAACATGACGCTCAATCCGCAGCCGCTGCATATCGACCGGCATTTCTGCGAGACGCAGACCGAGTGGGGACAGCCGCTCGTCAATAGCCTGTTCACGCTGGGCCTCATGATCGGCATCTCAGTCCCCGATACCACGCTGGGCACGACTATCGCCAATCTCGGCATGAGCGAGGTCAAGTTCCCGCATCCGCTGTTCCACGGAGATACGGTGCATGTGGAAACGGAGGTGAAGGCAAAGCGCGAGAGCAAGTCGCGGCCGGATGCCGGCATCGTCGAATTCGAGCATCGGGCCTATAATCAGAATGACGTGCTGGTTGCCACCTGCCGGCGCCAGGCGTTCATGCGGAAGCGCCCCGGCAAAGAGGCCTAATGTTCATGCGCTCAATGCTCTTTGTTCCCGCAGACAGCCCACGCAAAATCGAGAAGGGCTTAGGCTCCGGCGCCGATGCGATCATCCTCGACCTTGAGGATTCGGTCGCAGCAAGCGCAAAGGAGGCCGCCCGTGGCATCGTGCGCGGCGTGATCGCGGATATCGCAGGCCGAAAAGCCGACGTCCTGCCCCGCATCTATGTGCGGGTCAATGCACTCGACACGGGGCTCACCGCCGGAGATCTCAAGGCGCTCGAAGGATTGAAGGTCGACGGCATCATGCTGCCGAAATCAGAGGGAGCTGCCTCAGTGCGCAGGCTCTCGGCGATGATCGGCGCCATCGAGCCCGCGGAGCATCGCGGCGAAACGCGCATCACCGTGGTCGCCACGGAAAGCGCAAAGGCGCTCTTCGGCCTTGGCAGCTATGAAAGTGCCGGGCCCCGGCTGGAAGGGCTCAGCTGGGGGGCGGAGGATCTTCGCACAGATATCGGCGCGCGCGATAATCGCGGGGCAGATGGCCGCCACACGGAGCCATTTCGCCTGGCGCGCTCGCTCTGCCTGTTCGGGGCCGTCGCCGCCGGGGTTCAGCCCATCGACTCGGTCTTTCCCAATTTCCGCGACGAGGCCGGCTTGCGGCTCGAATGCGATGAGGCGCTGCGCGATGGCTTTACGGGGAAGCTCGCCATCCACCCGGCACAGGTGCCCATCATCAACGAGATGTTCACGCCTTCGCCTGAGGAGCTCGCCCGGGCACAAGCAATCGTGGATGCGTTCGCGCGAGCCGGTGATGCGGGCGTGATCGGGCTGGACGGTGAGATGTTGGACAGGCCGCATCTGGTGCATGCCCAGCGGCTGCTGGCACGGGCCGGGCGGTAAAGCCCTCTTGCTGCTCTCCTGGATCACCGGATCAAGCCCGGTGATGACGCAGGCGTGCCGAGTTGACTCAATTTCTCAACGGGCCGACTCAACTTCTGAGATTTTGCGCGTAAGCTGCGGCGGTATCAGGTTGATCAGAGATCGCGCACCTCGAGCACGCCTGGGATGGCCTTGATCGCGGCCTTGATCTGAGGCGTCACCGTGAAGCGGTTGCCAAGCGCGATCTCGATCTCATGGGATCGATCTACCAGCACCTTCAGGCGCACCGGCGCGCGTCCGCCATTGGTGAGGCGCGCCGCCAAGCTGGCGACCGAGACGGTCTCGCGCACGGCAATCTCAAGCCCTGAGCTGATATTCTCCGTCGCCTTGTCCAGCGGCTCAACCGAGTGCAGCCGTAGCCTTACCTCCTCGCCCTCCGAATCCGCTTCCACGCGCAAGATGACCGCATTTCCCGGCTCCAGGAGATCGCGCAGCTGGTTCAGCTGATCGGAGAAGACAACCGCCTCGAACTGGCCGGTCGGGTCTGAAAAGCCCACGAAGGCAAAGCGATTGCCACTCTTCGAACGGCGCTCCTGCCGGTGGGTCACGGTTCCCGCCAAGCGGCCGGCCGGGGCGCCCTTGGTCTTGACCTTCTCGGCAAAGGACGCCCAAGTTTCGACGCCAATCTTGGACAGCGGGGCCATATAGTCATCGAGCGGGTGGCCGGAGAGGTAGAAGCCGACCGCGTCGAATTCCTCCGCGAGCTGCTCCATCGGCAACCAAGGGTCCACCTGGGGCAGCGGCACATCGATTTCAGCAAGGCCGCCGCCCGCGAAAAGATCATTCTGGCCGGAGGCCGCATCCTGGGCGGTGCGGTCGGCCATGGACATGATGGCATCAAGCCCTGCCAAGAGCTGCGCGCGATTGGTGTTGAAGGTGTTGAGGGCGCCGGCCCTGATCATGCTTTCCAGTGCCCGGCGGGTGACCACCCGCGGGTCGATGCGCTGAACGAAATCAGCGAGGCTCCTAAAGGGCCCGCCCTCCTCGCGCAGGCGCACGATATGCTCGACCACGCCGCGTCCGACATTCTTGAGGGCTGCTAGAGAATAACGGATACGGCCGTCCTTCACCACGAAATCGACGTCGGATTCGTTGATGCCGGGCGGATCGATCTTCACCTTCAGGCGCTGCGCCTCGCGCCGGAACATGTCGAGCTTGTCGGTGTTGCCAACGTCCAGGCTCATGGACGCGGCCAGGAATTCCACGGGATAATTGGCCTTGAGGAAGGCGGTCTGATAGGCGATGAGGCCATAGCAGGCGGAGTGAGACTTGTTGAAGCCGTAGCCTGCGAATTTCGCGACGAGCTCGAAGATGAATTCGGCCTGCGCCTTGTCCACCCCCTTGGCGACCGCGCCATCGACGAAGCGAACCTTCTGCTGGTCCATCTCCGCCTTGATCTTCTTGCCCATGGCACGGCGCAGAAGATCGGCTTCGCCCAAGGAATAGCCCGAAAGCACCTGAGCGATCTGCATCACCTGTTCCTGGTAGATGATGACGCCATAGGTGTCAGCGGTGATGGGCGTCACGGTCTCGTGCAGGAATTCCGGCGCCTCCTCGCCGTGCTTGGCGGCGAGATATTTCGGAATATTGTCCATCGGCCCTGGACGATAGAGTGCGACCAGAGCGATGATGTCCTCGAGCACGCTGGGCTGGGCCTTGCGCAGCAGGTCCTTGAAGCCCGAACTTTCCAGCTGGAACACGCCGACCGTGTCGCCCTGGCTCAGCATGCGATAGGTATTGGCATCGTCAAGCGCGATGCGGTCGAGGTCGAAATCCGGCACTCGCCGGCGAACGAGCTCGCAGGCCTTCTGCAGCACCGTGAGCGTCTTGAGGCCAAGGAAGTCGAACTTCACCAGGCCCGCCTGCTCCACCCATTTCATATTGAACTGGGTTACCTGCATGTCGGAGCGCGGATCGCGATAGAGCGGCACGAGCTCATGCAGCGGCCTGTCGCCGATCACCACACCGGCGGCGTGAGTGGAGGCGTGGCGATAGAGACCCTCGAGCTTCTGGCCGATCTCCAGCATGGAGCGCACGGTCTCGTCCTTGTCGCGCTCCTCTTGCAGGCGCGGTTCGCCGTCGATGGCCTCCTTCAGGGTGATCGGGTTGGCCGGATTGTTCGGGATCAGCTTGCAGAGGCGGTCGACCTGTCCGTAGGGCATCTGCAGCACGCGGCCCACGTCGCGGCAGACAGCGCGCGCCTGCAGCTTACCGAAGGTGATGATCTGCGCGACCTGCTCACGGCCATATTTCTGCTGGACGTAAGCGATGACCTCGTCACGCCGCTCCTGGCAGAAGTCGATATCGAAATCCGGCATCGACACGCGTTCCGGATTGAGGAAGCGCTCGAACAGGAGGTTGAAGCGGAGCGGATCAAGATCGGTGATGGTGAGCGCCCAAGCAACCAGCGAGCCCGCGCCCGATCCACGGCCGGGCCCCACCGGAATGCCGTGGGCCTTCGCCCATTTGATGAAGTCGGCAACGATGAGGAAATAGCCCGGAAACTGCATGCGCACGATGACGTCGAGCTCGAATTCCAGGCGATCCCAATATTCCTGCTCGCTGTGGCCATCCGCCAAGCCGTGGCGGGCAAGACGCGCCCGGAGGCCATCGCGGGCCTGGATCTTCAACTCCTCGGCCTCGTCGCGCGCTTCGCCCGTCTCGGAGGAATAGCGCGGCAGGATCGGCGCCCGGCCCTTCGGCCGGAAGGCACAGCGCTGCGCCACTTCGACGGTGTTGGCTATGGCCTCTGGAATATCGGCGAAGAGTGCCGCCATCTCGGCGGGTGACTTGAAGTAATGTTCAGGCGTGAGCCGACGCCGATCTTCGGTGGCGAGCACCACGCCCTCGGCGATGCAGATCAGCGCGTCATGGGCTGCCGCATCGTCGGGCGTTGCAAAAAAGGGCTCGTTGGTCGCAACCAGCGGCAGGTCGAGATCATAGGCGAGCTCGACGAGGCCGGGCTCGGCGATACGCTCATCATCTGTGCCGTGGCGCTGCAGCTCCACATAGAGCCGATCACCGAAGATACTCATCAGGCGCTCGATCCGGGACGAGGCCTGGCCCCTATTGCCCGCGACCAGCGACTCATTGACCGGTCCGCGCGGACCACCTGTCAGGCAGATCAACCCATCGCTATGGGTGGCCAAGAGGTCAATCGGCACATGGGCGCTATGGGCATCGGTGGTGTCGAGGAAGGCCCGGCTCGAGAGCGTCATGAGATTGCTGTAGCCAACAGCATTCTTGGCCAGCAGGGCGAGCACCGGCAGGGGCTTCGGCATGCCGGTGGTGCGCGGGTTCACCTCGGTCGCATCCCGGAAATCGATGCTGAGGGTGATGCCGATGATGGGCTGGATACCGGCGCCGGCGAGCGCATTCGAATATTCCAGCGCGCCGAACAGGTTGTTGGTGTCGGTCAGGGCAAGCGCAGGCATGCGCATGCTCTTGCAGAGGGATGCGAGACGTTTGACGGGCAGCGCCCCCTCCAGGAGGGAATAGGCGGAATGGGCGCGCAGATGAACGAAGGGAACGCTGGTTTGCTCGGCACTCATGCCACCATTGTAATCATTGGCGGCTGAGTCTCGAATTTGTTTTTGCCAATTTCCCAGCGCATATTACATCCTAGATGAGCCAGGGTTCCTGCCCGCCCTCCCCGCCAGCCACAAACGATAAAGGACGCTCGTGCACCACACGCCGCTCATCACGACACTCGTGGGGGGCCTCGTGCTGGCCTTCCTTCTTGGCGCGCTTGCCAATCGCCTGAGGATCTCACCACTGGTGGGCTATCTCGTCGCCGGAATCCTGGCAGGCCCGTTCACGCCGGGCTTCGTTGCCGATCTCGACATGGCGATGGAGCTGGCGGAAATCGGCGTCATTCTGCTGATGTTCGGCGTCGGCCTGCATTTCTCGTTCAAGGATCTCATGTCGGTGCGCGCCATCGCGGTGCCGGGTGCTCTGGCGCAGATCGCGATCGCGACCCTTCTGGGCGTGGGGCTCGGCTTGCTGATGGGCTGGCCAATCGGCGCGGGGGTCGTGTTCGGGCTCGCGCTCTCGGTTGCATCAACGGTTGTCCTGCTGCGCGCCTTGCAAGAGCGCCGGCTGGTTGAGACCGAGCGCGGACGCATCGCGGTGGGCTGGCTCATCGTCGAGGACCTGGCGATGGTCCTAACCCTCGTGCTGCTTCCGGCACTTGCCGGCCTGCTGATCAGTCTGCAGGGTGAAGATAGCGGTGCGCGCGCGACGCTCAGCTCGCGCGATGTGCTCGAAACCGTGGCCATAACGCTTGGCAAGGTCGCCGCCTTCGTTGCGCTCATGCTCATCGTCGGGCGTCGGGCGGTGCCCTGGCTTCTGCACCGCATCGCGCATATGGGATCGCGGGAGCTGTTCCGGCTGGCGGTACTCGCCGTCTCACTCGGGGTGGCCTATGGCGCGACCACGCTGTTCGGAGTGTCCTTCGCGCTCGGCGCGTTCTTCGCGGGCATGGTGCTGAGCGAATCGGAATTATCGCATCGGGCGGCGGAAGAGACCCTGCCCTTGCGCGATGCCTTCGCGGTGCTGTTTTTCGTGTCGGTCGGCATGCTGTTCGATCCGTCGATCCTGATCCGCGATCCCCTGCCCGTCCTTGCCACGTTCCTGATCATCGTGCTCGGCAAGTCGGTCGCTGCCTTCGCCATCATGCGCGCCTTCGGCCATCCGGTGCCGACAGCCCTGACCATCTCGGCAAGCCTCGCCCAGATCGGCGAATTCTCCTTCATCCTCGCGGCGCTCGGGGTGAGCCTTAATCTGCTGCCGCAGGAAGGACGCGATCTCATCCTGGCCGGATCCATCCTCTCTATTCTCGCCAATCCGCTGTTCTTTGCCGCCATCGACCGGTGGGGGCCACTTCTCGAAGCGCGGATCGAGGGCCGCAAAGAGGCCCCGGCTGCGGCCGCTCCCGCCCAGGAGCGCGCTGCAAGCGATGCTGAGCCTCCGCCGCCGGTCACCATAGGTGAGTTGCCCAAAACCTCCCTTAGGGATCATGCGGTGCTCATCGGCTTTGGGCGGGTCGGCTCGATCATTGGGGAAGCGCTCATTGCCCAGAGGGTGCCGCTCCTGGTCATCGAGGAGCGGGACGAGCCCATTGCCCAATTGCGCGATCGCGGGATCGAGGCCATCAATGGCAATGCGGCGGCTTCCGATCTCATCAAAGCAGCCAATCTCGAACAGGCCCGCTGGCTGATCGTGGCCATCCCCCATTCGTTCGAGGCGGGACAGATCATCTCGCAGGCAAGGCTTGCCAATCCCGCCCTTCACATCGTGGCGCGCTCGCATTCGGATGCGGAAACCAACCATCTGCTGGGGTTTGGCGCTGACCGGGTGATCATGGGCGAGCGGGAGATTGCCGATGCCATGGTCAATTTCGTGGTGCGCGCGAGCGGTGATGCACAGATCCGCGGCCCGTTCGTCAGCGATGATCAGCCCAGCGAGGCCATGCGCAAGGCGGCGGAAGCCGATTTCGACGATGATCTCGAGGGGGATGAGGCAGCGCGCGACAATGCTGAGATGGTGACTGAGGGCGCGGGATCACCGGACACTGTGAGCAAGCCGGCATGAGACAGCTCTCTCCCGGCAGGAGGATATAAGCGTTCTCCTGGTGGCCTGGATCAGCGGGTCAAGGCCGGTGATGACGGGAATTGTTCGCCCTGGCGCTGTTCCACCAGCCGACCATTGTCCAGGTGGAGCACACGGTCCATGCGAGCGGCCAGCTCGAGATTGTGGGTCGCAATCAGGGCGGCAACGCCCTGCCTGCGCACCAGATCCAGCAGCTCCTGATGAACGATGCCGGCGGTCCTGGGATCGAGATTGCCCGTGGGCTCATCTGCCAGCAAGAGCGCGGGGTGGTTCGCCAGGGCCCGGGCGATTGCCACGCGCTGCTGTTCACCGCCCGAAAGCTCGGCCGGGCGATGATTCAACCGCGCGCCAAGTCCCAGCCTCTCAAGGAGCTCAATGGCCCGCTGGCCCGCCTGCTTCCGGCTGGCGCCGGCAATGCGCTGCGGGATCGCGACATTTTCAAGGGCGGAAAATTCCGGCAGCAGCCGATGGGACTGATAGACGAAGCCCACCGACTCCCGTCGCAAACGGGTCCGCTCGGCATCGCCCGCTTGTCCCACATCGCGACCACCGATCATGATCACGCCGGCATCCGGACGCTCCAGCAAGCCGGCAATATGGAGGAGCGTTGACTTGCCCGCGCCGGACGGGCCGACAAGGGCTATGATCTCGCCGGCATGGATCGTCACGCTGGCGCCCGCCAATACGTGCAGCTGCTGGGTGCCCTGGCGAAAGCTGCGATGCACATCGCGCAAGGTCAGAACGCCGGCTCGCGCGCTTTGCGTCTCATTCATAGCGAAGCGCCTCCACGGGATCGAGCTTGGCAGCCCGCCATGAGGGGTAAAGCGTCGCAAGGAAGGCCAGGCCGAGAGACATGAGCGTGATCAGCACGGTCTCGTGCACTTCCATCTTGGCGGGCAACTGGCTGAGGTAATAGATTTCGGACGGGAAGATCTGCACACCCAGGAGAGCGCTGAGCCCCTGGCGTATGCCCTCGATATTCCAGCAAACGAGGACGCCCAAAACCAGTCCTGCCAGGGTGCCGATCACGCCAATCGCGGCGCCGGTGATGAAGAATACGCGCATGATGGTGCCACGACTTGCACCCATGGTGCGCAGGATAGCGATGTCGGCGCCCTTGTCCTTCACCAGCATGATGAGCCCGGAGACGATATTGAGCGCCGCCACCAAAATGATCAAGGTGAGGATCAGGAACATCACGTTGCGCTCGACGATGAGCGCATCATAGAAGGCGCGATTGGTGGTCTGCCAGGACACGAATTCTATGCCAGGGCCGGCTGCTTGCTGCAGGGCCGCAATATAGCGGCCGACCTGATCGGGATGATCGACCATGATCTGCAGGGCGGTGACGCTGCCCTCCTGAACGAAGAATTCCTGGGCAGCAGCGAGCGGCATGAACACGACCGAATTGTCATAATCGGACATGCCGATATGGAATATGGCCACCACCTCGAAGGACCGGATGCGGGGCGTCACGCCGAACGGGGTCACCGGTCCCTTGGGCGAGAGGATGTTTATGGTGTCGCCCAGGCCAATATTGTGCTGAAAGGCCATGCCCTGGCCGATGGCGATGCCCTCGCCCTGATCGAAGCCTTCAAGCGTGCCGCGCAGGCTGTCGCCGGCAATGCCCTTCATGGTCTTGAGGTCTGCTTCGCGGATGCCACGCACCAGCGCCCCGCCGGATGAGCGCTGGGACGAAACCAGCACCTGGCCTTCCACATAGGGGGTCACTTTGGTGATCCCCGGCACAGTTGCCAGCTTCTTGGCAAGGGCGTCGTAATCCTCGATCGAGCCCTGGATGCCGAAGGCGGTGATATGGCCGTTGAAGCCGAGAATGCGATCCATGAGCTCGGCGCGGAAACCGTTCATCACCGCCATGACGATGATGAGGGTGGCCACACCGAGCATGATGCCGAGAAACGAAAATCCGGCAATGACGGAGATAAAGCCTTCCCGGCGGCGGGCGCGCAGATAGCGCGCCGCGATACCCCACTCAAATCCCGCAAAGGGCATTGTGCCGCGACCTTCAGCCATGCCAGCCGTTTTCGATCCGCTGGAAGCGGGCAATGGCAGCCTCGGGGCTGATCTCCTCGCGCGCCCCGGTCTTGCGGTTCTTCACCTCGACCACGCCATTTGCAAGCCCACGCGGTCCCACGATGATCTGCCATGGCAGGCCGATCAGATCCATCGTGGCGAACTTGCCGCCAGGGCGCTCATCCACGTCATTATAGAGAACCTCGACGCCCTTCGCCTGCAAGGCCGAATAGATTTTCTCGCAGGCCGCATCGCTGGTTCCGTCGCCCTGCTTCACATTGATAAGCCCAACCTGGAAGGGCGCGACGGGCTCTGGCCAGATGATCCCGGCCTCGTCATGGCTCGCCTCGATGATGGCACCGACGAGACGCGACACGCCAATGCCATAGGATCCGCTTTGCACCTCAACCTTGCTGCCATCCGGTCCCTGCACATAGCAGCCCAGGGGCTTTGAGTATTTCGTGCCAAAGAAGAAGATATGGCCCACCTCGATGCCGCGGCCGGTCACCTGCCGATCCTGAGGCACGCGCGCCTTGAATTCGGCCTCGTCGTGGATCTCGTCGGTCGCGGCATAGAGTTTGGTGAAATCGTCGATGCGCTTCTTGAGCCCCTGAACGTCGTCGAAATCCACCTCGCTTGCCGTCCAATCGAGCTCCAGATAGCCGCGGTCGAAGAACACGGCGCTTTCGCCGGTGGGCGCCAGGATGAGGAATTCGTGAGACAGATCACCGCCGATCGGCCCCGTATCGGCACGCATTGGGATCGCGGTCAGCCCCATGCGCGCGAAGGTCTTCAAATAAGCAATGAACATCTTGTTATAGGAATGGCGGGCAGCCTCGGCCGAGATGTCGAAGGAATAGGCATCCTTCATCAGGAACTCGCGACCGCGCATCACGCCGAAGCGGGGCCGGATCTCGTCGCGGAATTTCCATTGGATATGGTAAAGATTGCGCGGCAGATCCTTGTAGGACTGCACCCCCTGCCGGAAGATGTCGGTGATCATCTCCTCATTGGTCGGCCCGTAGAGCATCTCGCGGTCGTGGCGGTCCTTGATGCGCAACATCTCCAGGCCGTAATCGTCGTAACGGCCGCTCCTGCGCCAGAGATCGGCCGACTGGATGGTCGGCATCAGCACCTCGAGCGCGCCTGACCGGTTCTGCTCCTCGCGAACGATCTGCTCGATGCGCTTCAGGACCCGAAAGCCCATGGGCAGCCACGAGTAAATGCCCGCACTCTCCTGGCGAATCATCCCGGTGCGCAGCATGAAACGATGGGAGACGATTTCGGCCTCTTTCGGGTCCTCGCGGAGGATTGGCAGGAAAAAGCGGCTGAGGCGCATTTGTTTATGGTCCATTGATTGGAAAGGCAGTCGATCACGGGTGGGCGAACATGGCTGCCCAGCACATGCGCCGCCTGTTCTAAGCGAAGTTTATGCGGAAACAAAGGCCTCAGTCCCGCGCCAAGTTGCAGCGCACAATAGGACAGCATTATTGACGTATAGATTGTGGCCTGCAGGAGATCGTGTAGGATGTCATAACAACGTCAAGATTTCAGATGACAGGCCGATTGAGTTGTTCTAGTGTGCCCTCATAAGACGAAGAACGAGCCGGCGCGGTATTTGACTGGGGGACGTGTTAACCAGTCCCTGAAGGCCTAAGTCTGGGGAGGAGTGGTCCGAAAGCGCAAAAGAGGGAAACAAACCCGGCGCGGAGGCTCTGGCGAGGCGTAACTCAAGAGATCAACAGGACCGAGTTAACTGAAAACAAGGCGAATGCCTTGTTTTTTTGTTTGCGAAGTTACCAAGAGCCTCGCAGGTAGGGCCAGTCGGGCGTGCCGGCGTGCCAGCTCTCACCCAGCGACTGAGGCTCGCCGCGGCCCAGCGACCCAGTGTTAGACGTTCAAGAATAGGGCTTGAGCTCCTTGAAGAAGGGAATGTGGTCGAGCGCCAGGATGCCTGAGCTCATAAGCGTATAGAAAACGGCAAAGATCCCGGCAGAAATGACGGTGGTGACCAGGAATTTGCGACCCAGCCTCGGGTCTTTCGGCGCGCTTGGCGCCTGGCCGATGCCTGGCTCCTCGTCCAGCTCATGGGGTGAATCGTTGCCGAAGGGCAGAACCGCAAACAGCACCAGCCACCACAGAATGAAATAGATTGCGAGGCTACTCGTCAGGCTCATGCCTGCTCCAACTCGACCAAAGTACCAAGGAAGTCCTTTGGATGCAGAAACAGCACCGGCTTGCCATGAGCGCCGATCTTCGGCTCGCCGCTGCCTAATACACGCGCGCCTTGGACTCTCAGCTGGTCGCGCGCGGCGATAATGTCCTCAACCTCGTAGCAGATGTGATGGATGCCACCCTGCGGATTGCGCTCGAGAAAGGCGGCAATCGGAGAGTTGTCGCCCAGCACACCGAGCAGCTCCACCTTCGTATTGGGGAGCTCGACAAAGACGACCGTCACCCCATGATCGGGCTCATCCTGGGGTGAGGACAGCTTTGCGCCAAGCGTATCGCGATAGGTGGCGATTGCGGCTTGAAGGTCCGGCACGGCAATGGCGACATGGTTGAGACGGCCCAGCATCACAGCACTCCCAAGCAGTATTCCCTTCGGGATTGCCTACGCGCCGGGCGGCGAGAAGGCAATAGCTGTCGCATAGCCTGCGATGGACCATATGCCGCCTCAATGCTGGTCGGCCGCCCAACACACGCATCCTTCAGTCGTTCACAAAAAAACACTCCTTGGTTGCATGACAATCTCGAATCTCAGAATACTTAACCATGGGCGCTCCGGCTTGATCAGCTCCGTGAAGAGGAACCAATGCTGAACCACGTGTTACACACGACGCTTAAAGCGTTTGGTCATGGACCGGCAGCAAAGCGGGCCAAAAAAAACAAGGGGGCCAAGGAAACGAGACCTCCGTTCCCGGAGATGACAGAGGAAGACATTGCGCTCATTTCGAAGTTCGCGCCCTTCACCATGACAGGCGAGAAGCGCCAATGGGCGCTCATGCAGGCCGTACGATATGTAGATCGGGCGGAGATCCCCGGCGATATTGTGGAATGCGGAGTGTGGAAGGGCGGTGCCATGCTTCTCGCCAAGGCCTGTCACCGCAACACGTCTCTCCAACGGCGATTCTATCTCTTCGACACGTTTGCCGGTATGTCAGCGCCTACTCACCGTGACCGGCGGATGATCGATGACGCGGATGCGAGGACCGAGTTCATGGTGGCGCGCCGTGACGGCCATGTGGACTGGTGCTATGCGCCGCTTGAAGAAGTACGAGGAAATTTTCAGCGGTTCGGCCTCCTCGATGAGAACGTCATCTTTTGCCAAGGTCCGGTCGAAGACACACTTCGCGCCCGACCCCTGCCGGACCAGATCGCGATCCTGCGTCTCGATACAGATTGGTACGAGTCGACCAAAATCGAACTGGAGGTGCTCTATCCCAGATTGGCGCGGGGTGGGATCCTGATCATCGATGATTACGGGTGGTGGCGGGGATCGAAAGAGGCGGTCGAGGAATATTTCGCGCAACGCCCCGTGTTTCTGATGCCGATCGACCACGATTGCCGCCTGGTGGTGAAGCTCTGATGCGCTTTCCCATCCCGCCCAAGGACTGCTCAGCCCGTGAAGCGCGACACCATACGGAGCCTTGCTTCGGGCATTGACATGCTCCGCGGCGAAAGCACATGGCGGGTGATGAAATATCCGGTCAGCGCAAAGCCATCAACAACTTGTGCCGCAGTCGTTTCCGACAGACCACCGGGTCTAAGAAATGGCGGCAAAGGCAACATGCGCTCGGCGTAAGGCGCACCCATCTCGGCACTGACAGCGCGACCCGAGCGAGGCGAGACAAAGGCCAAGTCCTCATTCGAGCCGCCGCCGGCACAGCGGGAGAGGTCAAGCCCGAAGCCGAATTCCTGCAACAGGCCAAGTTCCCAGCGGACCATCAGCGCTGGCCAGAGTTCCGCATCCTCCAGGGCATCCAACAGAAAGCGAGAGGCATCATAAAGGCGGGGATGGGCTTCGCGCTCGGGCACGAGCTGGGTTAAGGTGATCATGCTCAGCAAAGCGTCGAGTGCTGCCGCATTTTCCATGAAGGTGCCCGCCTTCAGGCTGACGGGCTCGACCGCGAGCGTGCCCAATTGGTCGGCAAGACGGGCGCGCCAGGTGGCGTCAACGACATTGCCGGGCTGGAGCACGGGCCGGCGCGCGCGCGAGCGGGCACCATGCACGAGCCCGAGATAGCGGCCGTGCTCGCGGGTGAACAGTTCCACAATCGCCGCATTCTCCCCATGCCGGCGAATACTGAGGATGATGCCCTCCTCGCGCCAATGCATGGCAACTCCTTAAGCCTTGCCGTCAGCTCTTGCCGGTTCGCCCCGGCATGTCGAGTCCCATCATGCGCAAGCGCTCCGGATCCTGCGCCCATTTCTCCCGCACCTTGACGAACAGGAAGAGGTGAACGCGCCGGTCGAGAAAGGCCTCAAGCTCGCGCCTTGCCGCCTGGCCGATGTGCTTGATGGTCTGGCCGCCCTTGCCGAGCACGATCTTCTTCTGGCCGTCGCGCTCCACATAGACGACCTGATCGATCCGGACGGAGCCGTCTGACTGTTCTGTCCATGCCTCCGTCTCAACGGTCGAGGCATAGGGCAGCTCCTGATGCAGCTTGAGATAGATCTGCTCGCGGGTGAGCTCGGCGGCGAGCTGACGCAAGGGCGCATCGGCCACCTGATCTTCAGGGTAGAGCCAGGGTCCCTCAGGTACGGCTTCAGCAAGGAAGGTTTTCAGCTTTTCGATGCCATCGCTGTTGAGGGCCGAAATCATGAAGGTGTGGCCGAAGGCAAAGCGCTCGTTGAAGGCGCGGGTGGTGGCAAGCAAGTCTTCCCGCTTCACCAAGTCGATCTTGTTCAGCACGAGATGAGCCGTAAGCCCGGTCTTCTCCAGCCCCTCAATCACCAGCATCGCTTCATCATCAAGGCCAAGGCGCGCGTCCGCAATGAAGACCACCACATCCGCATCCGCCGCGCCGCCCCAGGCCGCCTCGACCATCGCCTCGTCGAGCAGACGGCGGGTCGTGAAAATGCCCGGCGTGTCGACGAGAATGATCTGGCTCTTGCCAATCAGAGCGATGCCACGAAGCGGCGCGCGCGTGGTTTGCACTTTCGGTGTGACGATCGCGACCTTGGTACCGACCAGCGCGTTGATCAGCGTCGATTTGCCGGCATTGGGGGCGCCGATCAGGGCAACGAAGCCGCAGCGCGTGCCCTCCCCCTCTTTTTCCGGCACATTCGGGCTCACATCATCGTCCGGCTCGCTCATCGATCCAATTCCTCACGGGCGATAAAGGCATGGGCGGCTGCCTGCTCGGCCGCGCGCTTGGACGTGCCCTCGCCCTCCTGCACAGGATAGCCCTCGATCGCAACCTCGATCTTGAACAGCGGCGCATGGTCGGGACCCGTGCGTGCAACCTCCCGGTAGACCGGGGCCGGCAGACCGCGACCTTGCGCCCATTCCTGCAGCGCGCTCTTGCGATCCTTGGCCATGACGCTGATGCCATCGAAATGGGGGCGCCAATATCTGGAAATGAAGGCACGCGCCGCTTCGATCCCGCCGTCAAGATAGATTGCGGCGATTACTGCTTCCACGGCATTGCCGAGGATGGCGGTCTTGGTTCGCCCGCCCGCGGCAGCTTCACTGGAGCCGAGGCGAAGAAAGCGGCCAAGATCCAGGCTGCGCGCCACGTCTGCGCAGGTTTCCTTGCGCACGAGGGCATTCAGCCTTGGCGCCAGCTCTCCTTCGGCGCTCGCGGGGAAGCACTTAAAGAGCTCCTCTGCAATGATCAGGGCGAGCACGCGATCACCGAGAAATTCCAACCGCTCATTGTCGTGGGTCGCGTCCTGATCGGCCATGCGGGCCTGCAGCTTTCGGCGCAGAGCCGGATAGCTCGCATGAGTGACGGCACGCTCAAGCAGCTCCGGATGCGCGAATTGATGGCCAATCCGCTCCGCAAGCTTGGTGAGTTTCCCAGGGTTTGCGCGGTGCTCAGCCATCAATGGAGCAGTGTGAAGAACCGGTCCCAACGGATCACCCAGGGCCAGTCCCACACCGCGAGCAGCGAGGCGTCAGGTTCGTGCGAGAAGAAGATGATCTCCGCCTTGCCAACGAAGTTCTCGAAGGGGACATAGCCCACCTGCCCGAGGAAGCGACTGTCGGTCGAATTGTCGCGATTGTCGCCCATCATGAAATAATGGCCGGGCGGCACAACATATTCGCGCGTATTGTCGCCGGGTGAGTTGTCGTAGAGGTCGAGCGTGAAATAACTCACGCCATTGGGCAGCGTTTCCTTATACCGCCGCACCGGCCGCTCGGTCCCATAGGCGTCCGGCTGCATCACGTCGCCGGCGAGCTCGCGTTTCACCGGTTCGCCGTTGATGTAGAGAACGCCGCTCTGGACCTGGATATGGTCACCGGGCAGACCGATGACCCGCTTGATGTAATCGGTCTCATTATCGGTCGGCAGCTTGAAGACGGCCACGTCTCCCCGCTCGGGCTGGCTTGCCAGAATGCGCCCGTTGAACGGCAATGGCCCGATCTTGAAGACGCGGTTGCCAAACATGTCGAGGGAGAAGGTGAAGGAGTATCGGCTGTAGCCGTAGGCGAATTTCGAGACGAACAGGTAATCGCCGACCAGCAGGGTCGGGATCATCGAGCCGGACGGGATATTGAAGGGCTGGAACAGGAAGGTTCGGATGACAAAGGCGATGATCAGAGCATGAACGATGACGCGGATCAGTTCCCAGGCGCCACCAGCGGCTTTCTTTTCCGAATGTTCTGTCATCGACGTCATTTCTGCCGCTTCATACTGTACTTACCGGTGCACATGATCGACGCCGCTTCCCGTCCATAGCCTCGTCCCGTATAGACCTTCGACATGTGTTAAGCAAACGCCATTGCGGCGCAGCATAACAGGCTGCGCGTCATGTTGCGCCCTCGCCACGATTTGCCTATCGCCGGTCATTCCGCGGCAATCGCGTTCACTCCGGAAATCGGCTCTGCGCTGATGATCACGAATGCGTGGGCATAGGGATAATCATCGGTGATGGTGAGGTGGACGACGGCACGGCAACCCTCGGGGGTCATGCGGTCGAGATGAGCCCGCGCGTTGCCGGTGAGCACCATGGTGGGGCGACCGGATGGCTCGTTCACCACCCCGAGATCGCGCCAGTAAACGCCTTTGCGAAAGCCCGTTCCCAATGCCTTGGAGCAGGCTTCCTTGGCGGCGAAACGTTTGGCATAGGAGGCTGCGCGAGCTGCGCGGCGGTCAGACTTGCGCCGCTCGATATCGGTGAAGATCCGGCTGGTGAAACGCTCGCCGAAGCGCTCAAGCGATCGCTCGACACGCCTGATGTCGATCACGTCATTGCCGATGCCGAGAATCATAGCCGCCTATCATCAATATCGCCGCCATCCGCTAATTCCGGATGCCGAAGAGCAACCCGGCGGCGGAAGCGCAGTTCACGGCGGCGAGACTGGTAGGCCGCGACGCCGACGCGGGTAATATAGTAACTCAAAGTCGCAAAGGCCAAGCCCAGGAGGCAGCCACCCACCGTCATCGGCAGAAGGACCGGCTCCACCACGTGCCAGAGATCATGCCAGGTGCGGGCCGAACTCTCGAGCATCGGACCTGATACATCGGGCGGCCAGGTCACGGTCACCGTCTCGCTGGGCACCCGTCCCAAAAGCTTGATGCCGAGATTGTAGGATCCGATCCAGATCATCGGAAAGGTCACGGGATTGCCGATGAGCGTGCCAAAGGCCGAGGCCAGCACATGCCCCTTGATGATCAGAGCGATGAGCGCTGCCAGCAGGATGTGAAAGCCGAGAAAGGGCGTGAAAGAGACGAAAACACCGCTCGCAATGCCAAGGGCAATGCGATGAGGTGATTCCGAGATGCGAGCGATCCGGTGCCAGATATAGGCACCGGCCCGGCGCCAACCACGACGGGGCCAGACCCAGTCTCGCAGTTGCTGCCGAAAATCTGCCTTGTCTCGTCGTGAGAAGAGCATCGTCTGGGTTACTCGCCCGCTCGTATTACGCGTTTTGCCGCTCTCCACCGGCTGTTCGCCGGTGGTGATGTGCCACCAGTCTCATAACGCTCGTCGTCCAAAGATAGCGCAACAACCGCCAGATTACAGAGCACAGCCATCAGCCTGTTGCCCGGACCACATTGGAGACGAGCGGCCGTTGCTTCAATGCGGCAATGATGCGGCTCAAATGTTTGATATCGGCGACTTCGACCACGATCTTCAGATCATAGAAGCCGGGCCCTTGCGCCTTCATTTGCAGATTCTGGATATTGCCGTCGTTCTCACCAATGGCTTGGGTCACCTGGGCGAGCGCGCCGATCTCGTTGATGATCATCACGTTGATCACCGCGGCGAAGTGCTGGGTAGACCCGGGGTCGACATCCCAGGCCAGATCAATCCACCGCTCCGGCTCATCATCGTAGTTCTTGAGATCCTTTGCGAAAATCGGAAAGACAGTGATCCCCTCGCCGGGGGTCAAGATGCCGACGATGCGCTCACCGGGAACCGCACCGATGCTTTCGGCAAATTTGAGCGGCAGGCCGGAGGAGCCGCGGATCGGGATCGCATCGGGCTGAGGCTGCTGGCGGTTGAGTACCTTGGGCAGGCCGATCACACGGGCAAGCCCCCGCAACCTGCCCCCCGAGGCTGCCGATGTTTCGCCATCGTTGATCCGCATCGCCTTGAGCAGATCATCGCGCGCGATTTCACCCCGGCCGATCGCGGCCAGCACATCCGGCAAGGACTGGTTCTTCAGGCCGAGCCGGGGCAGCGCCGCCTCGATCTCCGCCTCGTCATAGGGATGATTGACCTGTTTCAAGGTGCGCTCGAGCATCTCGCGACCGAGATCGGCATATTGACGGCGCACGGCAAGCTTCGTTGCCCGGCGGATCGCGGCGCGCGCCTTACCGGTAATGGCGAAGGCTTCCCATGCGGCAGGCGGGGTCTGCGCCTTGGAGCGGATGATCTCCACCTCGTCGCCATTCTCGAGCTCGGTGATCAGGGGAGCATGGCGGCCATTGATGCGGCAGCCAACGCAACTATCGCCAATATCCGTGTGCACGGCATAAGCGAAGTCGATCGGGGTTGCCCCACGAGGGAGGGCGATCAGAGCGCCTTTCGGAGTGAAGCAATAGACCTGGTCCTGAAATAGCTCGAGCTTGGTATGTTCCAGGAACTCCTTGGGGCTCGCCCCTTCGGAGAGCATCTCGACGAGGTGGCGCAGCCACTGATAGGCGGTGGAATCGCGCTCCAGAGGCACCGCCCCGGGACGGTCGCCGTCGCCGCTGCCAAGATCTTTATAGAGCGCATGGGAGGCAACGCCTCGCTCAGCGACGTCATGCATGTCCTTGGTCCGCACCTGCAACTCGACACGCTGACGATGCGGCCCGATCACGGTGGTGTGGATCGAGCGATAGCCATTCTGCTTGGGGTTGGAGATGTAGTCCTTGAAGCGCCCTGGCACCACGCGCCAGGTCTGATGCACGATGCCAAGCGCCCGGTAACATTCATCGACCGTTTTGACGATCACCCGGAAGCCGTAGATATCGGACAGCTGGTCGAGCGTGATGTGCTTGCGCTCCATCTTCCGCCAGATCGCGTAAGGCCGCTTTTCGCGGCCGGTCACCTGCGCCTCTATCGCATGGTCAGCGAGCTTGGAGCGGAGCGCCTCTTCGATCTCGGCCAGGACGTCGCCACTTTCCACGCGCAGCCGCTGCAGGCGGGCGATGATGGTGCTGTGGGCGTCGGGATTGAGCACGCGGAAGGCCAAATCATCGAGTTCCTCCCGCATCTGCTGCATGCCCATGCGCCCGGCCAGCGGCGCATAGATGTCCATGGTCTCCTGGGCGATGCGAACCCGCTTCTCCGGGCTCATATGCTCGATCGTCCGCATATTGTGCAGGCGATCGGCAAGCTTCACCAGAAGCACCCGGATGTCTTCGGAGATCGCCACCAGCAGCTTGCGCAGATTTTCAGCCTGGGCTGCTTCCTTGGTGGCGAGGTCGAGCTTCTTGATCTTGGTCAGGCCATCGACGAGGGATGCAATCTCGGGGCCGAAGATCTCCTCTATTTCCTTCTCGGTCGTGCCGGTGTCTTCAACGACATCGTGCAGCAGGGCCGCGGCGATCGTGGCATCGTCGAGCTTGAGCTCGGTTAGAAGGGCGGCAACTTCGAGGGGATGAGAAAAATAAGGCGCGCCGGATGCACGCTTCTGCGCGCCATGAGCACGCATTGCATAGACATAGGCCTTGTTCAGCAGCGCTTCATCGGCATCGGGATTGTAGCTGAGAACCCGCTCGACAAGCTCGTATTGGCGCATCATCGCCGTTCATAACTCTGGCTGACAGTTGCGGCGCGGTCGCCGATGATGAAACACAACCCGTTAAAAGGAAAAGACCGGAGCCCGTCTTTGCCGAGACTCCGGTCCAGTCAACGCTGCAGCATCATCAGGGCTTTCCGGGTCCCCGACGGTCGCCCGGATGCCTGAGACCTCGCCCGTGCCTTAAAGGCCCGAACGCGAGCTGCCGGGACTCTCGGCAGGCGGCAGGCCTTCGAGGCCGCGCAGCAGGTCTTCCTCGCTCATCCGATCGAAGACGACATCATCATCGTCGCTATCGGAGAACTTGGTGGGATTGGCCGGAAGAGCAATCTGTGGAACCGTCTCCGGCTCCGGCTCATCGACCTCCACATATTTCTGCATGGAATGGATCAGATCCTCGGAGAGGTCATCTTTGTCCACGGTGCCGTCGGCAATCTCACGCAGCGCGACGACCGGATTCTTGTCATTGTCGCGATCGACGGTCAGGGGCGAGCCCTGCGCGATCGAGCGCGCGCGATGACCAGCCAGCAAAACCAGCTCGAAGCGGTTTGGAACCTTCTGAATGCAATCTTCTACGGTGACGCGCGCCATACGGCTCGCCTCCTCATGGTCTAATGCATGAGTGCCCCGCAGATGCGTTGCTGCGAGCGGGCCCATGCGCCTTTGACGAAGAGATAAGGCGCAAACACGATCGTGTGACCATGCACGCCTTAAGCCTGGATCAAACTTCTATTTATGGTCGTTCGCCAGCAAAGGCAAGGGCGGGATCTGTGCGTCCGCCGTCTCACCACTACTCGACCACGACCTTTGCGCCAACCTCGACGCGCGAATAGAGGTCGATGACCTCTTCATTGAGCATCCGAATGCATCCGCTCGAGACCGCCTGGCCGATGGTCCAAGGCTGGCTCGTCCCATGGATGCGATACATGGTGTTGCCGATATAGAGTGCACGGGCGCCAAGAGGATTGTCCGCCCCGCCGGGCATGTGGACAGGCAGTCCCGGCTGACGCTTGCGCATGGCGGGAGGCGGCGTCCACCCCGGCCATTCGGCCTTGCGAGTCACGCGATGGGTCCCCTTCCAGGTGAAGCCTTCGCGACCGACGCCGATGCCGTAAGCCAAGGCGCGGCCATCGGGCAGGATGTAATAGAGCCGACGCTCGCCCGTGCGTACCACAATGGTCCCGGGCTTATGCGCGCCGTCATAGGCGATCACCTGCTTGCCCGCATAGCTTTTTGAATAGGCCGACCGATCCGGAATCGCGGCGGAGAAATTGTAGCGAGATTGGGCAATCGCCGGCTCAAAGGCCGCCAATGCGGCGAGCAGCGACACACCCGATATTACAGAGACGATTTTCTGCACAGCCTGCCCCCTGCAATCCATTCAGATCTGCGCAAAAAAGCACAATGTGCGTTTCAAGACTATTAACCAGTCGTACGGGATTGGTCCCGGCGACCCGCGCGATCAAGAGAAGCATCACGCCCGGCCAAGCACCCTTCCCTCGCGTGCGGCCGGCAAGGCTCGGCTCATGTCCGCAGCGGTCAGTCCGTTCACCGGATGATGCCAGAAGGGTGCAATTTCCCGGATCGGCTCGAGCACGAAGGGCCGCAAATGCAGCTCGGGATGAGGTAGAACAAGGGGATGCCGGCGCTCGCTCCGCCATTGCTGAGGGGATTTGCCGGGGGTGGTGATCTCGTAATAACAGAGCAGATCGAGGTCGAGGGCGCGCGGCCCCCAGCGTACAGCCCGACGCCGTCCTGCAGCGGCTTCAATCATATGCAAGCGCTGCAACAGGGCGAGCGGCGGGAGATGGGTATGGATGGCCGCCACAGCATTGGCGAAAACCGGCTGATCGGTCTTGCCATAGGGCGCGGTCGAGATGATCGTCGAACACTTGGTGATCTCAATCCCATATTGGGCGAATCTGTGCAGGGCCTCCTTGACAGCCTGCGCCGGCGCCCCCCAGGGGCCATGGAGATTGCTGCCCAATCCGACGAGTATCCGGGGCGCGCATGAATGGTCCATAACTTAAGCTGCAATGATATTGAACGCTGTTACAACAATGAAAAGTCGCTTATAACGGCTTTGTTCAGCTTGGTCTTGAGGAATAACCTCCGCGATCGCGCTTGACGAGCCAACAAGCGGAACGGGCGGCCCGTCATGTCGATTTGAGCATAGTCGGCCCGTTTCACGGAATTCAGGAGACCCCATGTTCTTTTATCCGGGCGAAAGAACCGCCCTATTTATTGACGGCGCAAACCTCTATGCCACGGCCAAGGCTCTTGGCTTTGACATCGATTACAAGCGCCTGCTCAGCCTGTTCCGTAAACAAGGGCGGCTTGTTCGTGCAATCTATTACACGGCGCTCGTCGATGACTCCGAATATTCGCCGATCCGACCGCTGATCGATTGGCTTGACTACAACGGCTATTCGGTTGTCACCAAGCCGACACGGGAATTCACGGATTCGCTCGGAAGGCGCAAGATAAAGGGCAATATGGACATCGAACTGGCCGTCGATGTGATGGAAATGTCAGCCAATCTCGACCATGTGATCCTGTTCTCGGGCGATGGGGATTTCCGCAGCTTGGTCGAGGCCGTGCAGCGGCGTGGGCTCAAGGTCAGCGTCGTTTCGACACTTGCGACGAAGCCGCCGATGGTCTCAGATGATCTGCGGCGACAGGCCGACCAGTTCATCGATATCATGGATCTACGGGCGGAAATCGGACGTGAGCCGAGCGAGCGAGAGCCTGCGAAACGCGATGAGTCCTTCGGTTCGCGCGATGATGATTTCGAGGATTTTGCCGATATTTAAGTTTGAGTGTTCATTTTAGATCTTAGATGACAGTCCCCACGCCCACCGCGACGGAGCCCTCGCGCGATTGTCCGCTGTGTCCGAGGCTCGCAGCCTTTCGCGCCAAAGCGCGCGCTGCGCATCCCGATTGGCACAATGCGCCGGTTGCCAATTTTGGCGATCCGGATGCTCGCCTGCTGATCGCTGGGCTCGCACCCGGCCTCAAGGGCGCCAATCGCACCGGCCGCCCCTTCACCGGCGATTACGCTGGTGATCTGCTTTATTCCACGCTGCTGCGTTTTGGCCTCGCCGAGGGCCAATATGCGGCCCGGCCCGATGATGGCCTCGTTCTCAAGGATTGCGTGATTGCGAATTCGGTGCGTTGCGTGCCGCCGGAAAACAAGCCCACGCCACTCGAGATCAACACTTGCAACCGGTTCTTCGCGGCAACGCTTGCGGCACGGCCGCAGGTTAAGGTGATCGTCGCCCTTGGCCGGATTGCTCACGATGCGGTGCTGATCGCCTTGGGGCTCAAGCGCTCGGCCTATCGCTTCGCGCATGGTGCCGTTCATGAACTGCCGCGCTTTACGCTCTACGACACCTATCACTGCTCGCGGTACAATACGCAGACGAACAGGCTCACAGCGCAAATGTTTGCAGATGTGATCGGTGCTGCAGCCGCACGGGCGCGCGCACCGGCTTAGGACTTATCCCCCAGAAGGCTTGGCCGGGACCGGTCGGCACGGCCTCAGCTGTGATCGCGGAGCAACCGGGCCTTTTCGCGCTCCCAAGAGCGCTCTTTGAGATGCTCGCGCTTGTCATGGGCCTTGCGGCCGCGAGCAAGCGCCACCTCGGCCTTGGCGAGGCCGCGCTCGTTGAAATAGATGCGAAGGGGCACGACCGTGAGCCCCTCCTTCTGGATCGCTCCCGCCAGCCGGTCGATCTGGCGGCGATGCAGAAGCAGTTTGCGCGGGCGGCGCGGCTCGTGATTGAAGCGGTTGCCCTGCCCATATTCGGGAATATAAGCGTTGATGAGCTTGAGCTCCTCGCCCTCAACGGTCGCATAGGATTCGCCCAAGCCGGCCTTTCCTTCGCGCAGGCTTTTCACCTCGGTGCCCTGCAGCGCAAGTCCGGCCTCGAAGGTCTCCATGATCTCATAGTCAAAGCGCGCCCGCCGGTTATCGGCGACGACGAGACGCGCTCCTCCCTTTGCTGCGGTTTGCTGCTTAGCCATTCCTGTTATCAGTTGAGCAGGCCAGCATGGCGCATCGCATCCTCAACCTGCCGGCGGGTGGATTCGGTGGTCTCAACGAGGGGCAGACGCAGTTCCGCCGTCGCACGGCCCAAGAGGCTCGCAGCATATTTCACGGGCGCAGGACTTGTTTCCACAAATAAAGCGGCGTGCAGGGGCATCAGGCGATCCTGGATCGCACGAGCCTTGATGAAGTCGCCGGCCAAGCAGGCTTCCTGGAATTCAGAACAGAGACGGGGCGCCACATTGGCTGTGACGGAGATCGCGCCGTGGCCGCCATGGGCCATGAAGCCCAAGGTGCTCGCATCCTCACCGGAGAGCTGCACGAAATCGGGCCCGATCTGAATGCGCTGGAGCGTCGCCCGCGACAGGTCAGAGGTGGCATCCTTCACGCCGACGATGTTCGGCACGTCCTTGGCAAGCCTTGCCAGCGTTTCGACCGAAATATTGGTGACGGTCCGGCTCGGCACGTTATAGACGAAAATCGGAATATCAGCGGCCGAAGCCACTGCCCGGAAGTGCTGGTAGAGCCCCTCCTGGGTCGGCTTGTTATAATAGGGCACGACGACGAGCGCCGCGTCGGCCTTTGCCTGCTTGGCAAAGCGGGTGAGCGAAATCGCCTCATCGGTGCTGTTCGAGCCCGTGCCGGCCATGACGGGAACGCGACCTGCCGCGGCCTCTACCGCGAGAGAAATCACACGCTCGTGCTCGTTGTGATCAAGCGTTGGTGATTCACCGGTTGTGCCCACCGGGACGATGCCGTGGGTCCCTTCTTTGATCTGCCACTCGACGAAATCCTGAAATGCCTTCTCGTCGACTGCGCCATCGCGCATTGGGGTGATCAAAGCTGTGATCGAACCCTTGAACATCCTTATCTCCCAAGCTTTTTCGCCTGCACGGCATGGCCCTTGCAGGGTGTGGCGACAATAGTCCCTCACGCCCGTCGCGGCAAGTCGGACGCTTGGTCCACTCTCTGATGTGTATGTGTAACGATGAAGCAACTAGTTTCGACGATATTCGGTCAGCCCTTAAAAGCGCCTTACCGCGCTCGAAAAGGGCTCGCGTCTTCGGGGGAATTCGGTCACATTGGTTCAATCATGAGCATGCCAGTCATTGCCGACAGCAAGTTTTCGCGCGTGAGAACGGGGCGCGATCGCAGACGGGGACTGTTGGCTGCCTGCATAGCGGCCACGCTTCTTCTAGGCCCGGTCGCTTCCATTCCCGCAGCAGCCCAAGCGAGCGGCAGCTTTGCTGCGGCCGTGGGTGGCACGCTGTCGGGCAAGCATAATGAGGCGCAGGCCCTTGCGCGCAAGCTCAGTCCGATCGAGCGCAAGGTGGTCGAATGGCTGTTCGTGCAAAGCGGTTCGCCCGATGTCGGCCCTGAACGGATCATTGCCTTCCTGCAGGAGAACCCGGATTGGCCTCAGCGCACGCTGATCATGCGTAGGCTCGAGCGCAGCTTCTACGACAATCCGCCTTCGGCATCCGTCTTGCGCAGCTATTATTCCCGGAACCAGCCAGTGAGCTTTGCGGGAATGCTGGCGCTCGCCCGCCTCTATCTCGCGGAAGGAAATAAGACGGAGGCCGCACGCTGGGTGGGCAAGGCATGGCGCGAGACCGATTTTTCCGCAGAGGGCGAGAAGCGGGTCCTGCAGGAGTTCGGATCGCTCATCAGCGATAGCGATAATCGGCGCCGGCTGGTGCGGCTGATCTATGAGCAGGACACGGCCGCTGCCGCGCGGACGGCTGCTCGCATCTCGAACGCTCATGTCCAACTGGTGCAGGCGGTCAAGGCGCTGTTTGCGGGCTCCGCCTCCGGCGTGAAGCTGCTCAACAGCCTGCCGGCGAACCTACGCAGCCAACCGGTCGCACTCTACCCGCTCGTGCGCTATTACCGGCGCGACGGCCAGGAAGCGAAAGCACGGCAAATCGCGGCAACGGTCAATCCCGCGCCCGGCGAGTTCGACAATCCGGAAGCATGGTGGATTGAGAAGCGGCTGCTCGCCCGTTTTGCGCTGGCGCCGAACGCCCCCCAAGCATGGACCGAGGCCTATCGCCTGGTGCGGTCGCATGGATATACGGAAGGCTCGGGGCTGCACGAGGGAGAATTCCTCGCAGGCTGGATCTCGCTGCGCTATCTCAAGAATGCGCGCCAGGCGCTTCCGCATTTCGAGCAGCTCCGGCGAGAGGCCAAGTATGACGAGACCATCTCGGAAGCGGAGTATTGGCTTGGGCGCACGAAGCTCGCGCTGGGCGACAAAGCCGGTGCGCAAGCGCATTTCTCGGCGGCCGCACGCTATCACTATAGCTATTACGGATTGCTCGCCCGCGACCGTCTAGGGGCCGGCAACAAGCCGCTGCCGGTTAGCGGTGTGCCGCAGATCTCGGACAGTTTCGTCTCGTCGGTCGCAAGCAGGAATGAGCTCATGGCCGCAGCCCAACTGCTGAACAAGGCAGGTTACGACCGGCTGGTTCCGCAGTTCTTCAGCACGGCTATCAGCAATGCGCAGAGCCAGGATGAAGCGGCTGCTATTGCCACCATTGCCTGGCGTATGAATGCCCCGCATCTTGCGCTGCGGTGCGCAAGGCTCGCGGCACGCAAAGGCTTCGACCTCGGCGCCTATGCCTATCCGGTGAATGCCATTCCGAAATTCAACCATATCACCGATCCGGTCGATCCGGCTCTGATGTATGGGGTGATCCGGCAGGAGAGCGAGTTCAACCCACGCGCCGCAAGCGGTGCGGGTGCGCGCGGCCTGATGCAGATCATGCCGGGCACGGCGCAACTGGTGGCGCGTCAGCACAAGCAAAGCTACAGCGCGTCGAAGCTCACCGATCCGATCTACAGCCTGCAGCTCGGCACGGCTCATCTCAAGGATCTGGTGGACGGCTTCGATGGGTCGTACATCATGACGCTGGTTGCTTATAATGCGGGACCACGCCGGGTGAGTGAATGGAATGCCCGGTTTGGCGACCCGCGCAAAGGCGAAATCGACCCTGTGGACTGGGTGGAGTCGATCCCGTTCGAGGAGACACGCAATTACGTGAAGAAGATCATGGCCAATGTCATGGTCTATCGCTCGCGATTGGCGCCCAATACGATCCGGGGCATGACGGCTGAAATCTCCCGTGGTGGAGCTGTCGCCATGACATCCTCGACTTCCGAGGCGCCCGTCGCCGCGGCGGGGCGCGCCACAGGCAATGGCGATGACACCGGCATCGCGCCGGCAGCGGCCAATTGCAACAACGTCACCTCGATTGCCGGTCTGATCGCCTGCCAATAGGGATCATCACGGGCTCGGCATGAATGACAGGTCGTCGCGTCTCATCACCTATCGAAGCGGCGACGGACTAAAGCTGGTGGCCCGGGAATTCGGGCCGCAGATCCGGGCTCAGCATCCTCCCGTTCTCTGCCTTGCGGGCCTCACCCGCAATGGCAGGGATTTCCATTCCATCGCCACACAGCTAGCAGCAAGCCGACGCGTGATCGTGCCGGATTATCGCGGCCGGGGCCTTTCCGATTACTGCGCCTGGCAGCTCTATACGCCCCAGGTGGAGCTGCAGGACATCCTGGTCTTGCTGCAGGATCTCGGTCTCAGCGAGGTCGATATCATCGGTACATCGCGCGGCGGCATCATCGCGATGCTGATGGCAATGGCCGCGCCGATGCTGATCCGGCGCTGTGTCCTCAACGATATTGGCCCGGTGATCGAGGCTGACGGCCTGATCAGGATCAAGGGCCATGTGGGACGGCAACCCGCTCCCGACTGGGCTAAGGCTACGGCAGAGCTTGCGCTGAGGTTCCCCGAGTTCACAGGGCTGAGCCGGGAGGATTGGCTGGAATTTGCGCGCCGCCTTTATCGGGATGATCACGGCCGCCCCGTGCTCGATTACGACCCGCTTCTGGCCAATACCCTGCCTGATGAGGCATCACTCCGGGCCGGGCTCCTGCCCGCGCTCTGGCAGCCTTTCGATGCGCTCGCCGCGCGCCCAGTGCTGGTCATCCGGGGTGCGGCATCCGACCTGCTCTCGCCCCTTACCCTCCGGCGCATGGTGGCCCGGCATCATCGGGTCGCTGCTCTCACCATCCCCGGCCGGGGGCATGCCCCATTCCTTGACGAGCCGGATGCAGCGCAAGCGATTGTGAGCTTCCTGAGCTAGAGCGCTTCCGCCTTTCTTCGAATCGCTAAACGCGAGGTCAGGCGCGCTGCCACACGCCTGCAGCGAGGGCTGTTTACTAAGGCTTATAGCAATTTTCCCAGAATACACGCAGTGCGTGTGAGTTCGACATTTCTGTTCGTGCCGTTGCGCGGCCGGTTTCCGCGAGGGTCATTTAATGGGTCGTAGCATAGAGGTGCTTCGCCGGTCGGTTATTTCATGTGTCGGATTGGCGCTGATCTCCACACAATGCGCTGCGGAAGACATCAACACAGCACGGGGAGAGGTTTTTCTGCCTGCCGAGAGCTCAGCGGGACCTGCGGCCCGGAACACTCTCATTCCCGCCTGGCTGCAGCGCAAAATGAGCACGATTCCCTCCTCGCATTACGCGAAGGTGTCAGAAGGCCATCACGGCAATACTGCCCTCTCCGCGGCCGACCCCGCGCGGCAGAACTCGACCAGTGATCTAAAGAGCCAGTTCGGCGCCTGGTTCTTTTTCTAACCAGGGGCTCATGCTCGATCGATCCGATTGTGACTTTCGGACCACGCTGCCGATCGAAGAAGAGAAACTATTCGTTAATAGACTTCAAAAATGTGACTCTAGCCCTCTATTCTCGCATAAGTTGCATAACCGAACGCCCGCACGCAAAACCGGCATCGGTCAAAGCAACGCGGAGGACAGAGATGGACATCGAGCACAGAGTCAGGACATTGGCGCTCGCCGGCGCCGCGTTGTGCGCAACAGGCATTGCTGCCGAGGCCGACGAGCTCGCAGCCTTAACGGCAGAGCTCAACGCTCTCGAAAGCCGCATCATCGAGCTTGAAGCCGCTCAGGACGAGGAAAGCACGCACGAGCCGAGCGTCGTGCCCTCCAGGACGCCGAGTGCCATCACATTACAGCGTGGAACGGGAGCAGCATCCAACTGGACGGTTGATCGTGCGGGCGACTGGCTGCCCAGCAGCCGCGGACTGACGATCGCGGTGACGCCAACCGCGGATTTGCCCACCCCGGTCCACGAAGTGACGGTCTCAGGCTATGTGAAAGGCGATTTCATCTATGACTTCCGCCAGGACCTGGGAGACTATTTCGACTATTCCCAAATTTTCGATGATCGATATGATCGGAAACATGTCCGGCTCCATGCTCGCCAGACTCGCTTCCGCATTCAGTCCAAATCGGACACGGCAATTGGTCAGATTCGCACTCTCATAGAAGGCGACTTCTATAGCGGTGGCAGTTTCGGCGGTGTCGACTTCCGTATGCGGCACGCCTGGGGTGAATGGGACATCACGCCCAATTGGACATTCGGTGCGGGTCAGACATGGCGCAACTTCATGTCGCTGATCACCGGCATCACCACAGTCGACTTCAACGGGCCGGTTGGACTTCTCGGCACAACCCGGGTGGGACAGCTCCGGCTCACTTATCGCAACGGACCACAAACCTTCGCCGTGGCCGTAGAGGATTCAAGCGGTGAGAATGAGTGGATCTACGCTCGCGGGCGAAATGATGACATGCCGGATGTCAGCGGACGCTGGCAATATGATTCGCCAGGCGGCCATCAATTCCTTATCTCAGCAGCCGGCCGGCGATTCGTGACGGAAAGGCAGCTTGGCGCATTCCGCAGCGATGATGCGCTGGGATGGGTGGTCCAGGGCGCCGCAACGATCAATCTCGCCGACCTTGCAACGTTTTCGACGAGCGTCATCTACGGAGATGGGGTCGGGAATTACATCCTTGGCAACGGGCCTGCCTATTGGGTCGACCCAACCACGGGCAAGATGTCGACCATTTCGGCGCTGGGTCTGTTTGCTGGCGTAGGCATCCCGGTCACCGATACGACGAGCGTGAATATCGGTTGGGGTATGGCAAGACCCGATCGCGGTGACATCAAGCACGCAGCAATACTGGGCGCTCCCGCCAATCACCTCAACCGAGAGGTGATGAGCATCCATGGCAATATCATCTGGAATCCCGTGAACGAGCTGCGGCTCGGCTGGGAAATCATCTATGCGGAGAGAGAATATTATGATGCTGCGGACACTGGCAGAGTGCGACGGGGCGATAATATCCGCGGCCAATTCGGGGCATGGTTCTTCTTCTGAATGATCAAGAGCTCAGATCGGTCGCCATCAGAGAAGGACCTCACCTTTCAAGCTCCGGCGGTGTATCACCGCCGGATGGATAGCCGGCGGCCTTGCGATAAATCCAACCATTCACCACGATCTCTTCCAGCGGTGCGGTCAACCGGTAGATAATGCCTTCCGGCCTGAACCGTATCGTTGCTTCGCCTTGCACCGCCTGCGGTGCGATTCGGGTCAGCATGGTTCGGCCGAAACCGCCGCTCCCTCCCTCCCAATCCGACATTAGCTTCTTGCGGCCTCGCTCGTTCCAAACCAGCACGAAATACTGCTTTCCATCGGATTTGGAGGCGATCAGCCGCCAGGCCAGGGATACGGTTCCCCCGGGTTCCGACAAGGTTCCATGCTTCACGGCATTCGTGACCAGCTCATGCAAGGCCAGCCCTAAATATTGGGCCGCGTTCGATTTTAGCATGAGCCGCCTGCCCCGGGTTTCTATCCGGTTGCCATAGGCGTCGAGATAGGGGCCAAGCTGAAACTTGACCAGCTCGGCAATGGAGGCTCCGCGCCAGTCCGTGGCGGTGAGCAGATCCTGCGCGTGGCCAAGGGATAGCAAGCGCCCGGTGAACTTGCCAATGAAGTCTCTCACATTGGCGCTGGTCTTCGCCGTCTGATTCGCGAGCCCCTGCACGATGGACAGCATATTCTTGGAGCGATGCGCCACCTCGCGCATGAGCACCAGGATGCGCTCATCCAGCCGCCGCTGCTCTGTAACGTCGATCCAGGAGCCACTCACCCCGGCTACGGTGCCATCGGGCAAGCGCCAAGCGTCAACGCAGACACTGTACCAGCGCCGCTCCCCAGTGGGCAGATCGACGAAAACGTCATCGCGCCGACGGCGCCCCGTCAGCATCACTTTGTGTTTGATGGGCTCAAGCTGGGCCACCGTCGTTTTGCTGAACAGCTCAGCATCGGTACGGCCCATAAAGCAGTCCGGTTCAAGCCCCAATGGTGGGTTGACCATCCAGACATAACGCAGGTCGCGGTCCTGCACGAACACTGAAATATGTGCACATTCCGCGGCGCTGATCAGATGCTGGATCTGGTCTTGCTGGTTCATCGTCGGAATGTCACGAAAAAGCATCGTGCAGGTGCATCCGCCGGATCTCTCGACATTTCAGCCGCCGCGACAGCTCGACTTCCCGCGAAGAGAGGCAGAGAGCCGGTGGCTGCCCCCCTCTTATTGATACGAGAAGAACAATATCGAGAAACTAACGACGACTAATATCAAAGCGGTAAACAGCACAATTCTTACATTGTGCCGCGGTTCAGCCTGCCTCGCCTCGTTGGGTGAGAGGGTCGGCCTGGCGTCATGTTCGGTTTCGGTGTTCCTGTCGGTCATCATGCCCGGGAAAACGCCACCATTGGACAAATGTTCCCGGTTTTTGGAGCAGCACCTCAATAAGGTGCCGAGAGCTTGCCCGTTTCTACATAGACCGTCTTGAGTTGGGTGTAGTGATTGATCGCGGCTAGAGAATTCTCCCGGCCGATTCCCGACTGCTTGTAGCCGCCGAACGGGATTTCGATGGGTGTGATGTTATAGGTGTTGATCCAGCAGGTGCCAGCCTCGAGCGCCGCGATGACGCGATGCCCGCGCGTAAGGTCCCTGGTGAACACGCCCGCCGACAGGCCGAAAAGAGTGTCATTGGCCCGCACGATCACCTCGTCCTCGGTCTCGAAGCTTAAGACAGACATCACCGGCCCGAAGATTTCCTCACGGACGATGGTCATGTCGTCCGTGCAGTCGGTGAAGATGGTCGGCTCGATGAACCAGCCTTGCTCACAGCCCTGCACGGTAGCACGCCTGCCGCCGCAGACCAGGCGGGCTCCCTCCCGCTTGCCTGCCTCGATATAGGCCATGACCTTGCGTCCGTGGTCTTCGGAGATCATAGCGCCGAGCTGGGTTTCCGGATCCATGGGATTGCCGATCCGGATCCGCTCTGCACGGGTCGTGACCTTGGAGAGAAATGCATCGAGCACCGGCCGCTGGACAAAGACACGGGTTCCGTTGGAGCAGATTTCGCCCTGGGTGTAGAAGTTGCCAAGAATGGCGCCCGACACGGCAGAATCGAGATCCGCGTCATCGAAAATGATGATGGGCGACTTGCCGCCGAGCTCCAAGGTGACCTGCTTCAGAGTTCCAGCGGCGGCGGCCATGACCGCCTTACCCGTGCCGACCTCGCCTGTGAGCGAGACCTTGGCGATGCCCGGCGCCGAGGTGAGCCAGCGCCCGACGCGGGCATCACCCTGGACGACGTTGAAGACACCCGGAGGCAGACCCGCTTCGGTATAGATTTCCGCGAGCTTGGCGGCGGTCAGCGGCGTGAGCTCGGCCGGCTTGAAGATCATGGCATTGCCGCAGGCAAGAGCCGGTGCGGATTTCCAGCAGGCGATCTGCATGGGGTAGTTCCACGCCCCGATCCCGGCGCAGACGCCTAAGGCTTCGCGTCGCGTATAGGCGAAATTGGCGCCGAGCTGGTAATGATCGCCATGAATGGCCGGGGCAATCCCGCCAAAGTATTCCAGACAATCAGCGCCAGAGAGAATATCGACCGCGAGAGCTTCCTGCAGCGGCTTGCCCGTATCGAGCACCTCCAGCCTGGCAAGGTCTTCATTGCGTGCCCGCAACAGATCCGCAGCTCTGCGCAAAATTCGGCCACGCTCGGCGCCGGTCAGCTCACGCCATTGTGCGAGGCCTGCATCGGCAGATTCGAGGGCTGCCTCGAGGTCGGCCACAACGGCTTGTTCAATGACAGCCAGGACTTCACCGGTGGCAGGATTGCGGGTTTCGAAACGCTCGTTGCCGGCCGATGGGCGATAGGTGCCTCCGATATAGTTCTCAATCTTCGATGGCGGGCTCACTTGGGCTTCCCAATTCGTCCAGGCAGGTCGCAGTGCAAGCCCAGCAGGTCAGGGCAGCATCAACCGCCGCGACCGGCCTCGCAGCACAGACCGCAACGAAGCCTAGCCCTTGTCCTCCGACACAGGTGTTCTCAGCACGACCACCATTGTCGCATGAGCGTCTTCGCTGCCGGGATTGTGAATGCGATGAGCACGATCGCCCCGGTAACGCAAGGTCTCGCCCGCCCTGATCGTGCGCGTTTCGGCATCGATGGTCACCTCGAGAGTGCCCGAGAGCACCGAGAGATGCTCCTCGGAACCGGCCTGGTGGGGATCAGACTCCAGCACCGCGCCCGGCTTGCTGTGAAAGTCATAGACCTGGAAAAATTCAACAAGGGGCAGCGCACCAATAATGAACAGCGTGCACAGGCCATCCTCGCTGGTGAGCACCGGAATGCCAGCCCGGGTCTGATGCTGAAGGAAGTTTTCCCGCGTGTCGACCTTGAGGGCCTCGTCCAGGGTAATATCAAGCGCGCGGGATAGGCGCCAGACCGTGCCGATGGTCGGATTGGTCTCGTTGCGCTCGATCTGGGATATGATGGACTTGGCAACACCCGATTGCTCGGAGAGCTCACCTAAGGACATGTTGTAGGCCTTCCGGAGCCGCTGGATGGTCTTGCCTAAAGCCGGTGCGATCTCCACTTCCGAATTATCGCCGGTGCGGCGTCGGCGGGTTGACATTCTCACTTTTCCTCGGATCAAGCGTTCTGCAAATCGAACGAGAGTATAGGCTGCTGAGCAACTATATGCGCGTTCTCGGAATTATCCGCAAGAAGTGAGCATGAACCTGAGGTTCGGCGCTGCTTTGTATGAAAGAGCGAACGGGTTAGGCGTGCTTCGCGCTTTCGGTCCTCAGTTCGTTTTCCGGAAAGCAGGCCGTCAGCGCCCGCTTCTGCCGGCCCTCGGCATCGAAATTGTCGTCCGCCAGCCAAGCGAGGAAACCCGCACGAAGCCTGGGCCACTCCTCATCGATGATCGAGAACCACGCGGTGTCCCGGCTGCGTCCTTTGACGATCATGTGCTTGCGAAAGATGCCTTCAAAGGTGAAGCCGAAACGCTCGGCTGCGGCGCGCGATGGCGCATTGAGGGCATCGCATTTCCATTCGAGCCGACGACAGCCCAGATCCTCGAAGGCATGGCGCATCAGGAGGAAGATCGATTCCGTTGCCTCTCGGGTCCTCTGAAGGCGCGGTGCAAGCCAGATATTGCCGATCTCCATGACGCCTGCGGCGGGGCGCATATTCATGTAGGACGCCATGCCGGCAGGCTTGCGGCTCGCGCGGGGCACGATGGAATAGGTGCAGAGCTCTCGGTCAGCGGCAAAGGCCTGGAGCCAGGCCTCGAAGGCCGCAAAACCGGACCAGGGCCCGAATGCCATATAGGTCCACAGCGTGCCTTCCGGATCCCGGCCATCATGGGATGCATCGAAGAGATCGCGGGCATGGAGCGCTGGATCGACCCGCTCAAGCGTCACGGTGCGGCCGAACAGAATGCGACCGTCCGGCCGGCGCCCAGGCGGCAGCGGATCAACCACTGGGCCAACCGGCCGCGTGGTCTTTTCCCTTGCGCTTTCTGTGGGAGGCGCCGCGCTTTGCGCAGCGCCCTTGCCCCGCCCATGCTCGCGCTTGGGCGCCGCAGCGACGGCACCCTTCCTGCTTCGCGCAGTTGTCCCCTGTGTCGTGGCCCGGCTCTTCCCGCCAGCCTTTGAACGAGACGCCATAAGCCTTTCACCCCGCCCTATACGGTAATACTCTCGCCGCTCGAGAGGGCCTTCACCTTGCTGCCGGCGGCCCCGAGCGCCTCAATAAAAGGCTGCGGTGTCTGCACCAGAGGCGGGAAGGTCTTATAATGAGCAGGCAGGATCACGGAGAAATTGAAGAACTTGGTGCAGGCCAGCGCCGCCACTTTAGGGCCCATGGTGAAGCGGTCGCCGATCGGAACGATGCCGATATCGGGCTTGTGGATCTCGGCGATCAGCGCCATGTCGCTGAAGATGTCCGTATCGCCCATGTGGTAGATGGTCTTGCCCTCGCGGGTGGTGATCACAAGGCCGCAGGGATTGCCGAGATAGATGGTCTCGCCATTCTCGCCCGTGGTCGATGACGAGTGATCGGCCCTGACGAAGGTCACATCAAAGTCCGGTGTGGTGATCATGCCACCGGTATTGGCGTATTCGGCGGCCGGCGCACCCTTCTTCTGGAGATAGGCAGCAAGCTCGAAAACCGCGATCACGGTCGCATTGTTGGACTTGGCGATCGAGACGGTGTCACCGACATGATCGTCATGGCCATGGGTGAGCGCGATATGGGTCGCACCGGCCGTGGCGGTGGCAATGTCACCATTGAAGGCGCCCAGGAACGGATCGATGAGCAGCACACTCGATCCGGTCTCAATTCGGAAGGCGGAGTGCCCGAGCCAAGTGATTTTCATGTGCGGATCCCAATCATCTGTATGGCAATAAGACATAGAACTGGATCAGAGGGTCAAAGGCCGATCCGATCCCGCTCCAGATAGAGCCAACCTAACGGAAGCCTCGGGGTTTTCAATGCACAAGTCAGCGGCAGGCGATATGAGCATCGAAGAATTCGGCCAGCTGCTTGGCCCGGGTGAACGGCTGATCGGACTTGATCTCGGCACGAAAACCATCGGGGTTGCGATGTCGGATGCGACGCGCTCGATCGCGAGCCCCAGAGAGACGATCCGGCGAACCAAATTCCGCCAAGATGCTCAGCGCCTGCTCGCGATCATAGCGGAGGAGCCGGTGGGGGGCATCGTGCTCGGATTGCCGATCAACATGAACGGCAGCGAGGGGCCGCGCGCCCAGTCCACCCGCGCATTCCTACGCAATTTCGCCGAGCTCACGCCGCTGCCCGTTCTGTTGTGGGATGAGCGGCTTTCCACAGCCGCGGTCACCCGCACGCTGCTCGAGGCTGATTCGAGCCGGGCTCGGCGGGCCGAACTCGTGGACAAGCTGGCGGCTGCCTATATCTTGCAAGGTGTCCTCGACCGACTGCGCCTGTTTTCGCGCGCCAAAGAATAGCGGCTCATAATATCGAGGAAGCGCTTGAAGGCCCGGTGAGCCGGCTCTATAGAACCAGCTTTAATGATGGCGATTTCAGACCAACCAAACCGAATCCTCTCGCACTCGCACCTGCTGGGCATCGATGGGCTTTCAGCTCAGGAAGTCACGCAGTTGCTCGATCTGGCTGAGAGTTACGTTGAACTCAATCGCCAGGGCGAAAAGAAGCAGGCCGTCCTGCGGGGCCGGACGCAAATCAATCTGTTCTTCGAGCCGTCCACCCGGACGCAGAGCTCATTCGAGCTCGCGGGCAAGCGGCTCGGGGCGGATGTGATGAATATGTCGGTCAAGGGCTCGTCCGTGTCCAAGGGCGAGACGCTGCTCGATACGGCAGTCACGCTCAATGCGATGCATCCAGACCTATTGGTGGTGCGTCACTCCGCGGCGGGTGCGGCGGAGCTGCTGGCCCAGAAGGTCGGCTGCGCGGTCATCAATGCGGGCGACGGCTCGCATGAGCATCCAACCCAAGCGCTGCTCGATGCGCTGACGATTCGCCGGCGGAAGCGTCGTATCGAGGGCCTGACCATCGCCATTTGCGGGGACATCCTGCATAGCCGGGTCGCCCGTTCAAACATATTGCTGCTCCAGCTCCTGGGCGCCAGGGTGCGGGTCATCGCCCCGCGGTCGCTCCTGCCCTATGCGGTCGATCGCTATGGTGTCGAGGTCTTCTCACGGATGGAAGAGGGGCTCGCCGGCTGCGATATCGTCATGATGCTGCGGCTGCAGCTTGAGCGCATGAATGGGGCCTTCGTGCCCTCCGTTCGGGAATATTATCGCTATTTCGGCTTGGACCAGGTGAAGCTCGCCCGTGCGAAGCCGGATGCCCTCGTCATGCATCCGGGGCCCATGAACCGGGGCGTGGAGATCGACAGCGCGGTTGCCGATGGCGTGCAAAGCGTGATCAGCGAGCAGGTCGAAATGGGGGTCGCGGTGCGGATGGCCGTGCTGGACGCGCTCGCCCGCAATCTCAACGGCGGACGTCGCTCGCCGCAGGGTATCGCTCAGCCGCAGAGGAGCAGTGCAGAGTCGAGATCAACCTTCGGCAGGATCGAACTATGAGCGCCCCGATCGACATGCCACCGGCCCAGGGGCCTTATGCCTATGTGAATGCCGGGATCGTCGATCCCTCGATTGGCCTCAATGAGCCGGGCGGCGTGCTCATCCAGGACGGTCAGGTGATTGCCTGCGGGCGCGAGGTCATGCCCGAAGCGCTGGGTGATGTGCCGCATATCGATTGCCGGGGTTTCTTGCTGGTCCCGGGGCTTGTGGACATGCGCGTCTTTACCGGCGAACCCGGGGCCGAGCACCGGGAAACGCTTGCCTCGGCTTCGGAAGCGGCGGCAGCGGGCGGGGTGACCACGATCATCGTGATGCCCAATACCGATCCGGTGATCGATGACGTGGCGCTGGTCGACTTCATTCTGCGGCGCGCGCGGGACACGGCGATCGTTCGGGTGGCGCCAATGGCAGCCCTGACCAAGAAGACCGCCGGTGAACAGATGACCGAGATCGGCCTGCTGCAGGAGGCAGGCGCGGTGGCCGTGACCGATGGCAACCGGTCGGTCACCAATGCACGGGTGCTTCGCCGGGCGCTTTCCTATGCGCGCGATTTCGACATGCTGGTGGTGCAGCATGTCGAGGAGCGCGAGCTTGCCGCGGGCGGCGTCATGAATGAGGGGGAGGTCGCAACCCGGCTCGGCCTGCCAGGCATTCCGACGGCCGCCGAGGTGATCATGCTCGAGCGCGACCTGAGGCTCGTCGAGCTCACGGGGGCGCGCTACCATGCCGCTCAGATCTCCTGTGCCGCCTCGGTCGAGCTGATTGCCCGGGCGAAGGCACGCGGCTTGCCGGTGACCGCGGGCGTTTCGGTCAATCACCTGGTGCTGAACGAGAATGATATCGGCGCCTATCGGAGCTTCTTCAAACTGGCGCCGCCGCTTCGAACGGAGGCTGACCGTCAGGCGGTGGTGGCGGGCGTCGCCGATGGCACGATCGATGTGATCGTGTCGAGCCATGACCCGCAGGAGCCGGATACGAAGCGCCTGCCCTTCGCGGAAGCCGAGTTCGGAGCCATCGGGCTTGAGACGATGCTGTCGGCACTCATGGGCCTCGTGCATAACCGCACCATTCCGATCAGCCGGCTGATCGATGCGTTGAGCTGCGCACCCGCCCGCATTCTTGGGCTCGGCATTGGCAGTCTGCGGCCAGGCGCCCCTGCCGATCTCGCCGTGATTGCACCACATCATTCCTGGCGCGTGGAAGCGCAAGCGCTCAAGTCGAAATCCAAGAACACTCCGTTCGAGCATCGGGTGCTCGAAGGCTGCGTCGCGCAAACCGTCGTCGCGGGCCATCTCGTCTATTCGCGCAGCTTGCGGTAGGAACGCATCATGGATCCGGTCTGGTCACTTGCTCCCCTGCCCGGCCTCCTGCTTACGATATTCGGCTATCTCTGCGGATCCATTCCCTTCGGCTTGATCATCACGCGGCTTGCCGGGCACGGCGACATCCGGACGATCGGTTCCGGCAATATCGGCACGACCAATGTGCTGCGCACCGGATCGAAAAAGCTCGCCGCAGCAACGCTGGTTGCCGATGCGATCAAGGGGACCATCCCGGTGCTCATCGGCTGGCGGTGGGGGGCCGAGGCGGCAGCGATCGCGGGCCTTGCGGCGTTTCTTGGCCACGTGTTCCCTGTGTGGCTCCGCTTCAAGGGGGGCAAGGGGGTTGCCACCTTTCTCGGGGTCATGTTCGGCTTCCATTGGCCCCTGGGGCTCTTGTTTCTCGTTCTGTGGATCGCGATCGCCTATTTCACGCGCTATTCTTCCGCTGGCGGCCTCTCGGCAACAGCGTTGACAGCGCTTGCCTGCATCGCGTCTCTTGGAGGTTGGCCCGCCCTTGCCGCCATCATCATGGGGATCATCGTCTTCATCGCACATCGCGAGAATATCTCGCGGCTGTTGAAGGGCGAGGAATCCAAGATCAAGCTCGGCAAGTAACCCGGTGCGGGTTGTGAAATGCCGCTTGCCTTGCAGGCGGCGCACGTGACCGCGTGGGGGAGGCGTCATGGTCAGGGGATCGGTGCCATCGGTGGCAGAAGTGGGCGTGCCTGGAAGGTCCCTCCCCCGCGGCGAGCTGCTCGACTGGCTGCGTCTCTCAAACAGCGAGAATGTAGGGCCGGCGACATTCTACACGCTGCTGCAACGCTACCGCACGGCACGGCGCGCCATTGAAAGGCTGCCGGAGCTCTCGGCGCGCGGCGGCCATAACGGACGGCTGCGGCTCTGCTCGCTGGAGACGGCGGAGCGATGCCTTACTGCGGCCGAGCGGATCGGCGCCTCATTCATCGCTTATCCCGAGCCCTCTTATCCGACATTGCTGCGCAGCCTGGATGGGCCACCGCCGCTGATCTGCGTGAAGGGTCAATACGAATTGTTGCAGCAGGCGGCCGTCGGGATCGTGGGCTCGCGCAATGCCTCGGCCGGCGGACGTACGCTCGCCCGCCGCTTTGCTGCAGAACTCGGGCATATGGGTTTCGCCATCGTCTCGGGGCTGGCGCGGGGGATCGACACGGCCGCCCATGAGGCCAGCCTTGCCACGGGCACGATCGCGGTTCTGGCCGGCGGGATCGATATTGTCTATCCGCCGGAAAATACCGGACTTGCCCAGGAGATTGGTGAGAAGGGCCTGCTGATCACGGAAATGATGCCGGGCACACAGCCCCAGGCCAAGCATTTCCCCCGGCGCAACCGCCTCATTGCCGGCCTCAGCCTCGGGGTGGTCATCGTGGAGGCTGCGGAACGATCGGGCTCGCTCATCACCGCCCGCCTTGCGCTCGAGCAAGGCCGAGAGGTGTTCGCCGTGCCCGGCTCGCCGCTTGATCCGCGAGCGGCCGGCACCAATGCGCTCATCCGCCGGGGAGCCACATTGGTGACAGCTGCCCGCGATATCGCCGAGGCGTTGGATCCCATGGCCAAGCCGCCGCGGGATGGCGGCTTTGCCGGCCAAGACGAGCATGGCGAGCTTGACATGACGGGCATGCCCGATGCACCGGACCCCGACATCACGGCGGCAGATCGCCGTCGCGTCATCGAACTGCTCGGAACCGCGCCGGTCCCGATCGACACTCTGATCCGCGAGGCTGACCTGGATATGGGCATCCTGCATGTGGTGCTGCTGGAGCTCGAACTCGCTGGCAAACTCATCCGCGCGGATCGCCACAGTGTCGCCTTGCTGGATGAGCCTGCCATGTCCTGAGCGATCAGCCCGTCATGCCTGATGCACGGTGCATTGCTTGGCCTGGGCAAAACGCAGCTTGAGGGCCTCGCTATGGGCCTCCTGGAAGACCATCTCCAGCAGATAGCCGAGGAAGGGCTGGTTCACCTCGGCGGACATGTCCCGCAGAGACAGAGCCATATCAGCGATATATTCGACCACGGCAGCGTCGGATTGACCAACCGGCGGCGTCGGCCGAATCGCCGCGCGTCTGCTGCCTGCTCCTCTGTTGGATCCGGCCTCCGTCGCAAACGCGGCTCTCCCCGTCTGCCCCGCCATCACCAACGCATATTCTCTTGTTGTCATATGCGCGCCTCGCTCCTGATTTCGATGTGCCCTCGATGAGGGGCAAGCATCCGGTTCCCAATGGCCGATCGGAGTCGGCCTGCATGCCGCAAACGAAGCCTAGCACCAACCATAGGTTGCCACGAGCGTATAGGAAGCACCCGGGGATGGTCCTAGAACGCGATCCCCGTAACCGGTCGGCAGGCTCTTTGCTTGTCTTAAGAGTGACGGCAGAAGATGGCGGACACTTGTCTAAAAGCGTGCAGAAACTTGCGCCCGGCTTGCCCGAGGGCGAGGCAACCGGTATGAGCGGCAGTATGGGGGCTTTATCCACGGGGCTTGCGCTTTAAGGGGCGCGTTGCCATTTCGATCCGCTGAACCAGGCTTGCTCGAACGAGCGGCCGACCTCTGATCTGGGATCTTCATGACCGTCGTCGTCGTCGAATCACCGGCCAAGGCCAAGACCATCAACAAATATCTGGGGAGCGATTATACCGTCCTCGCCTCCTTCGGCCATGTCCGTGACCTGCCCGCCAAGGATGGTTCTGTCAGGCCCGACGAAGATTTCGCCATGTCCTGGGAGGTCGATGCCAAAGCCAAGAAGCGGCTCGACGACATTGCCCGGGCATTGAAGGTGAGTTCCAAACTGATCCTCGCCACCGACCCCGATCGTGAGGGCGAGGCCATTTCGTGGCACGTGCTCGAAGTTTTGCGGAACAAGGGACTGCTGAAGGACAAGCATGTGGAGCGGGTCGCCTTCAACGCGATCACGCAGTCGGCGATTTCGGAAGCGATCAGGAACCCGCGCAAGATCGATGACGATCTGGTCGAGGCTTATCTTGCCCGGCGCGCTCTCGACTATCTCGTGGGCTTTACGCTCTCGCCGGTGCTCTGGCGCAAGTTGCCGGGGGCACGCTCGGCAGGACGGGTGCAGTCCGTCTCGCTTCGCCTCATCTGCGACCGCGAGATCGAAATCGAGCGGTTCAAGCAGCAGGAATATTGGAGCATCGAGGCGGCAATGCGCACCAAGGCCGGTGCACCCTTCGATGCCCGCCTGGTGGAGATCGACGGCCGAAGGCTCGACCGGCTCGAGATCGGCGATGGGGGTACGGCGCAGAAGATCGTGGATGCGCTGCGCGATCGCGCGTTCACGGTCAGGTCGGTGGAGAGCAAGCCCGCGCGGCGCCACCCGCAGCCGCCGTTCATCACCTCCACCCTGCAGCAGGAGGCCTCGCGCAAGCTCGGCTTCTCATCGAAGCACACGATGCAGCTCGCACAGCGGCTCTATGAGGGCGTCGATCTCGGCGGCGAGAGCGTGGGCCTCATCACCTATATGCGAACGGATGGCGTGCAGATGGCGGAAGAGGCCATCACGGCCGCCCGCGCGGTGATCGAGAAGGGATTCGGCAAGGCCTATGTGCCGGCCTCCCCGCGCCGCTACACCACGAAGGCGCGCAATGCCCAGGAGGCACACGAAGCGATCCGGCCAACGGATCTCGCGCGCAGGCCCGAATCGGTGGCTCATGCGCTCGATCCGGACATGGCGCGGCTGTACGAGCTGATCTGGAAGCGGACCATCGCGAGCCAGATGGAGAGCGCGGAAATCGAGCGCACCACCGTCGATATCAGCGCCAAGGGCAGCGATGGACGGGACTATAGCTTGCGCGCAACCGGATCCGTGATCCGCTTCGACGGGTTCCTGACGCTCTATCAAGAAGGCCGCGACGACGAGGATGACAGCGAGGATGGACGGCGGCTCCCGCCGATGAATGCTGGTGAGCCTGCCGAGCTCGTCAAGCTCGCGCCCGTCCAGCATTTCACCGAGCCGCCGCCGCGCTATACGGAAGCCTCACTGATCCGCAAGATGGAAGAGCTCGGGATCGGGCGGCCTTCGACCTATACGGCGATCCTCAGCACTCTGCGCGATCGCGGCTATGTGAAGCTCGAGAAGAAGCGCCTCATCCCGGAGGACAAGGGCCGGCTGGTGACGGCGTTCCTCGAAGGCTTCTTCCGGCGCTATGTGGAATATGACTTCACGGCCAATCTCGAGGAGCAGCTCGACCGTATCTCCAATGGCGATATCGACTGGAAGGCGGTGTTGCGCGACTTCTGGACGGATTTCATCAGCGCGGTCGAGAGCATCCAGGACCTCCGGGTCTCGGACGTCCTCGAAGAGCTCAACGAAATCCTGGGCCCGCATATCTTTCCACAGCCGGCGGATGGCGGTGATCCGCGGCAATGCCCCAATTGCGGCAATGGCCGGCTCAGCCTCAAAACCGGCAAGTTCGGCGCCTTCATCGGCTGCTCAAACTATCCGGAATGCCGCTATACCCGTCAGCTGGGCGATGGCGAACAGGAGAAGTCGCCGGCGGCCTCGCCAGAAGGCCAGCTCCTGGGTGTCGACCCAGACACGGGGCTCAATGTCACACTGTTCGACGGGCGTTTCGGCCTCTATGTCCAGCTCGGCACAGCGGAGGGCAAGGAAAAGCCCAAACGCGCCAGCATCCCCAAGGGAACGCCCATCGAGGATATCGATATCGAGCTCGCGCTGAAGCTCCTCAGCCTGCCGCGCGAGGTGGGGCTGCATCCGGAGACAAAGCAACCGATTACCGCGAATTTCGGCCGTTTCGGTCCATTCGTGAAGCATGGGACTACCTATGCCAATCTGGAAAGCCCGGAGGATGTGTTCACGATCGGGCTCAATCGCGCGGTCAGCCTGCTTGCAGAAAAGGAAGCACGGGGTGGTCGCCGGCCAGGTGGCGAGGTGCTGAAAGATCTCGGCGAGCATCCGACCGGTGGCGGGCCGGTGCAGGTGTTGAGCGGCCGCTATGGGCCCTACATCAAATATGGCAAGATCAATGCGACCCTGCCGAAGGGCACGGAGCCGGATGCATTGACCATCGAGGAGGCCGTCGAGCTCATCGCCAAGAAGGCAGGTGATGGCGCGGGCAAGACCCCGAACGGGAAGGCCAAGCCCAAGTCGGCAAAGAGCAAGGCAGCGGCTTCATCTGATGACAAAGCCGCTGGCAAGGCGAAATCCACTAGGACTAGCGCGGCAAAGGCGAAACCCGCTAAGCAAGCGGGCCAGGCTGCAGCAGCCACGGCCAGCACGGCCAAGTCCAGATCCAGCAAGAAGGTGGACGCACCATAGCAAGAGTGTCAAAGGAGCGGGGCTCCAACGAGGACAAAGACGCGGCTCGCAAGGGCAGCAAGAAAACCGCAGCTAAGAAGGCGGGCGATGGCCGTTCTGCGGCCGATGCCGGTGCTCGTCCCCTGCCCTCGGAAGCTGAGATCCTCGACTTCTTGCAGTCGCAGACGGGGCGAATCGGGAAACGCGAGATCGCGCGCGCCTTCAATGTCAAGGGCGCCGACCGCATCACCTTGAAGCAGATGCTCAAGGACCTGACGGCACGCGGCCTGATCCGCCGGGATACGCGGAAGCTGGAAAGCACGAGCCGGCTGCCGCCGGTGACGGTGCTCGAAATTGTCGATGTCAATGATGAAGGCGACCTCATCGCGTCCCCAAGCAATTGGGAGGTGGAGACGCAGGGCCCGGCTCCGCGTGTGACGATTCCTTTCGAGCGGGGCGGTCGCGGCAAACAAGGCCTCAGCGGCCCTCCCCCCGGGATCGGCAATCGCGTGCTCGCCCGCATCGATGGTGGGCCCGACAGTGACGATCAAGCGCCCTATACCGGCCGCATCATCAAGATCCTCGATCAGGGGGCGAGCCGGACCATCGGTGTGTTTCGCATCGCACGCGGACGCGGCATGCGGGTGCAGCCGGTCGACAAGAAGAATGCGAGCGACCTGATCGTCATGCCAGGGGATGACGCGGGGGCGGAAAGCGGCGAGCTCGTCTCGGTCGATGTCATCCGAGACCGCGGGCGCGGGCTTAAGCGGGCGCGGGTGCGCGAGCGGCTGGGCGACCTTTCCGACCAGCGCAATATCAGCCTGATCGCCATCCACCAGCACGGGCTGCCCGACCACTTCCGCGAACGCACCCTGGCGGAGGTGGAGACGCTGAAGGAGGTTTCGCCGCGTGGCCGGACCGATCTGCGTGACGTTCCGCTGATCACCATCGACCCGCCGGATGCGCGCGATCATGATGACGCCGTCTGGGCAGAGCCTGACAGCGACCCGAAGAATAAGGGTGGGTTCAAGGTCATCGTCGCCATTGCCGATGTGGCCGCCTATGTCCGGCCGGGCACGGCAATCGACAGGGAAGCGCGGGATCGCGGCAATTCGGTCTATTTCCCTGATCGTGTGGTGCCAATGCTGCCGGAGCGGCTGTCGGCAGATCTCTGCTCGCTCAGACCGAATGAGGACCGTCCGGCAATCGCCTGTTCCATGATCTTCGACAAGCATGGGCAGAAGATCAGCCATAGTTTCGCAAGGGTGATCATGCGCTCGGCCGCCAAGCTCTCCTATGAGCAGGCACAGGCCGCCATCGACGGGCGGCCGGATGACGTCAGCGGCCCACTGCTTGAGCCGGTGCTCAAGCCGCTCTGGGCCGCCTATAAGCTGCTGGCGGCCGCTCGCCGCAAACGCGGTCCGCTCGAGCTCGATTTGCCGGAGCGCAAGCTGATTCTCGATGCCCATGGATTGATCGATCGGGTAATTACCCCGGAACGGCTCGATGCGCATCGGCTTATCGAGGAAATGATGATCCAGGCCAACGTGTCGGCGGCAGAGAGCCTGGAAGAGCACAAAATCCCCTTCATCTACCGGGTGCATGATGCGCCGGCGCCCGAAAAGATCGAGGGGCTCACCGAGTTCCTTGCGAGCCTCGATATTCCCTTCGCCAAGGGCCAGGTGCTGCAACCCAAGCATTTCAACCGCATTCTCGAGAAGGTGCGCGGCAGCGAGAATGAGCATCTCGTCAATACGGTGGTGCTGCGCAGCCAGGCGCAGGCGATCTATTCGCCGGAAAATCGCGGGCATTTCGGGCTCAATCTCAGGCGGTATGCGCATTTCACCTCGCCGATCCGCCGCTATGCCGACCTCATCGTGCACCGGGCGCTCATCACTGCCTTCGGCTTTGGCAAGGATGGCCTGTCGCAGGACGATATCGAACAGCTGGAAGAGACGGCCGAGCAGATCTCGGCGGCCGAGCGGCGGGCCATGGCGGCCGAGCGGGATACCGTCGACCGTCTGGTTTCGGCCTATCTCTCCGACAAGGTCGGCGCGGTCTTCCATGGCCGGATCGGCGGTGTCACCCAAGCAGGCCTGTTCATCGCTCTCGCCGACACGGGCGCGGATGGGTTCGTGCCGGCGGCAAGGCTTGGCAGGGAGTATTTCGCCTATGACGAGGCAAGCCACGCGCTCATTGGCCAGAACACGGGCGAGACCTATCAGCTGGGGGATCCGGTGGATGTGCGCCTCGCGGAGGCAACGCCTGTCGCCGGGGGGTTGCGCTTCGATATGGTCAGCCCCGGAAAACCTGGAAAGCCCGGACAGGGTCGGCGCGCCCGCATGAGGGCGATTGCCGGACGGGCTCAGGCAAAGGATGGCCGCTTCAAGCCAGAGAAGGCCAGGGGCAAATCTCGGCGCGGCCGGAGGTAGCATGACAGACGCCGCGTCGATCAAGCCTATTGCCCCCAAGCGCGATACGGGCGCGGCCATGTGGCGGGGCGCCCTGCTCTCTTGCCCCGCTTGCGGTGCGCGCACGCTCTATCACCGCTATCTCAAGATCAGTGATGCCTGTTCTGCCTGCGGTGAAGAACTGCACCATCACCGGGCAGATGATGCGCCGCCCTATTTCACCATCTTCATCGTCGGGCATATTCTGGTGCCGATCATGCTGGCGGTCGAGCGGACCTGGTCACCGCCGCTGCTGATCCAGACGCCGGTCTGGCTGGTTTTGACGCTGGCGCTCACGCTCCTGCTCCTGCCCATCGTCAAAGGCAGCATCGTGGGGCTGCAATGGGCGCTCCTCATGCACGGCTTCGGACTTGAACCGGCGGAGCAGGAGATGGCCGGCGGGCCAGCAGATGACGCGCCGTCCGACACGCGGTTCACCCTTGACAATCATTCGGGAAGGCCGGATTGAAACCTCATGTCTATGCGAAAAATCCTCCCTCATCCTGATCCGCAGATGCTCGATGGAAAGCCCGTGCCGGGACGCAGCCTGAGGCCGCGCGATGCCGCGACCCTCATCGTCCTCCGCAATGAAGGGGGCGACCGGCGGGTGATGATGGGCAAGCGCCACCAGGCGCACAAGTTCATGCCCAACAAATTCGTGTTTCCCGGTGGACGGCTCGATCCGGCGGATTGCCGGCTTTCGACCAAATATGGCCTGCACCCGATGGTGGAGGAAAAGCTGCTGGTGCAGATGCGCGGCCGCCCCAGCCGAGCCAGGGCGCGCGGCCTTGCGCTTGCGGCGATCCGGGAGGCGTTCGAGGAAACCGGCCTGATCATCGGCAAACCGGCGCAGGGCAAGCTGCCACGGACCTCCGATCCGGCTTGGCAGACTTTCCTCAGCACGGGCTATGTGCCTGATCTTTCAGGCCTTCGCTATTTTGCACGTGCGATCACACCGCCGGGGCGTCCGCGGCGATTCGATGCGCGGTTCTTCGTGGTCGATGCGAGCTGCGTCGTCAATCTCGAGAACCCGCATGTGGTGAATACCGAGGAGCTGCTGGACCGGTTCTGGTTCACCTTCGAGGAGGCCCGGGCGCAAGAGCTGCCGTGGATCACGCGGGAGATCCTGCGCATGCTGGAGGAGAGCCTCAACGATGCAGGCGAAATCCCCCCCGGCTGCCCGGTGCCGTTCCAGCGTATGCAGGGCGCGAACTGGATCCACGAAACCCTCTAAGCGCCTCGGCGCTTGACAATCCGCGCCTTCCCGCGCGATATGCAGGCCAATCAAGCGCGGGATCGCTGCCCGCGCGATCACCTTTGGAGATGCCCCCATGGCGAAGCCGACCACACTCAAGATCAAGCTCGTCAGCTCGGCGGGCACGGGCTATTTCTACACCGCGAAGAAGAACTCGCGCACCATGACTGAGAAGCTCACGCTGAAGAAATACGACCCCGTGGCGCGCAAGCATGTCGAGTTCCGGGAAGCCAAGATCAAATAATCCGCCTCAGACATTAGACGGTCGCAAAAGGCATCGCGTTTCGCGGTGCCTTTTTGCTATGGTAGCGCGATCGTGCTCAGGCCCATGCTGATGCCGAGGCACCATGGGCAATCGGATATAACAACACTCGCGCCAACGGAGGCTTCAATGTCCGCTGCCGAAGATTATCGCAATCAGATCACGAGCATTTCCTACCGCAATCAGGCCTTCATCGACGGCAAATATGTGGCTGCCGCGTCGGGCAAGACCTTCGATTGCGTCAGCCCCATTGATGGGCGGGTGTTGACGAAGGTCGCCGCGTGCGACCAGGAGGATGTGGACCGTGCCGTGAAGGCCGCGCGGGCAGCGTTCGAGTCCGGCAAGTGGTCGACCATTCCGCCGCGCAAGCGCAAGAAGACCCTGCTTAAATTCGCAGCCCTGGTGGATAAGCACAAGGAAGAGCTCGCCCTGCTCGAGACGCTCGACATGGGCAAGCCGATCAACGAATCGCTCAATTCCGACATGAACGCGGTCGTGAACTGCATGGAGTGGTTCGCAGAGACCGTGGACAAGATGTATGACGAGCTCGCGCCTGCCCGGCCCGATTCCGTCTCGCTGATCACGCGCGAGCCGCTGGGCGTGGTGGCCGCGGTGGTGCCATGGAACTTCCCGCTGCTGATGGCCGCGTGGAAATATGCACCAGCACTTGCCGCCGGCAATGCGGTCATCCTGAAGCCCGCCGAGCAGTCGCCGCTCACCGCCATCCGCATCGCCGAGCTCGCGGCGGAAGCGGGCGTGCCCAACGGTATCTTCCAGGTGCTGCCCGGGTTTGGTGAAACCGCCGGCCAGGCACTCGGCCGCCATATGGATGTGGATATGGTCGCCTTCACCGGCTCGACGGAAGTGGGCAAGTACTTCCTGAAATATGCCGGCGAGTCGAACATGAAGCATATAAGCCTCGAATGCGGCGGCAAGTCGCCCAATATCATCTTCTCGGATGTGGCCGATCTCGACCGCGCCGCCCGCGAGGCGGCTGCCGGTGTCTTCTACAATTCCGGTCAGGTCTGCACCGCAGCGACCCGCCTGCTCGTTCAGGAAGATATTCGCGACGAGTTCGTGGAGAAGGTTGCGAAATATGCAGAAGCCTGGGCACCAGGCGATCCGCTCGATCCCAAGACCCTGATGGGCTCCATGGTGGACAAGACCCAGATGGAGCGGGTGATGAGCTATATCAATATCGGCCGCGACGAGGGCGCGAAGATCGCAGTCGGCGGTACGCCGGCGCGGCAGGAAAGCGGCGGCTTCTATGTGCAGCCGACCATCTTCGATGCGGTGAACAACAATATGCGCATCGCGCAGGAAGAGATCTTCGGCCCGGTGCTGTCGACCATCTCGTTCAAGGACGAGGCGGAGGCCGTCGCGATCGCCAATAACACGATCTACGGGCTGCAGGCCAATCTGTGGACCCGCGACGTGGTCAAGGCGCATACGGTCGCCCGCGCGCTCCGTGCCGGCACGGTCAATGTGAATGCGACCGATGGCGGCGACATCACCGCACCGTTCGGTGGCTACAAGCAGTCGGGCATCGGGCGTGACAAGTCGCTGCATGCTCTCGAGAAATACACGCAGATCAAGCACACCTTCATCAATCTGCGGTAAGTCTCTGTCGCATCAGGTGATCACCGGGTTCCGACCCGGTGATCCCTGGCTCAGTTCGAAGCCGTCTGTCGCATGGCCCCTGGATGCCCCAAAGCCGGGGCATGACGGCATCAAGGACGTCAGCTACAATCCGAGCAATATGCTCTATAGCCCCGTTGCCTCATCCGCCCCAATCATGATGTTGAGGTTCTGAACGGCCTGGCCCGATGCGCCCTTGCCCAGATTGTCGAGGAGCGCGACCAGCCGGAGCTGTCTGTCCTTGTCATTGCCGAACACAAAGAGCTTCAGCCGGTTGGTGCCATTGAGGCCCTCGGGGTCGATCGAGGCCAGCGCCTCGGTCTCCTCCTTTGATGCCACTTCAACGAAGCGATCGCCGGCGTAAGTCTCCGCCAATATGCGCCGGATATCGTCCGTGCCAGCCGCACCGGGAAGCGCCCAGAGCTGAAGCGGCACCTCGACCAGCATGCCCTGCGCGAAGCGGCCAACGCTTGGTGCAAAGAGTGGCGGGTGGTGCAGCCCCATATATTGCTGCATCTCAGCCACATGCTTATGGCCGAGGCCCAGCGCATAGAGCCTGAAATTATCGCGCGTGTGGCCTGGCGCCTGCGGATCCTCGAAGGCCTGGATCAGGCTCTTGCCGCCACCGGAATAGCCGGACACCGCGTTGATCGTCACCGGCCAGCCGGCAGGAACCAGGCGATGCTGAACGAGTGGGCGCAGCAGAGCAATGGCGCCCGTTGGATAACAGCCGGGATTGGTGACACGGCGCGATTCAGCGATCGCCTCGCGCTGGTCGCGAGCCATTTCGGGAAAGCCATAGGTCCAGCCGCGGGCGGTACGATGGGCGGTGGAGGCGTCGATCACGCGCACGCTGCGCCGCTCAATCAATGAAAGCGCCTCGACAGCTGCGGCATCGGGAAGGCAGAGGATCACGATATCCGCCTCGTTGATGGCCTCGCGGCGCGCCGCCTCGCTCTTGCGCCGGCTCTCGTCGAGACGGATCATATGGAGATCGGCCCTGCCCTCGAGCCTCGAGCGGATCTGGAGGCCCGTGGTGCCGGCCTCGCCGTCAATGAATACCCGTGTTGCCATTGTTCCCACCGGAGGTTAGCGCGATGTGCTTAGCTAAGCGCATGAGGGCCGTTGCGCAATGCTGAGGCGCGAACGACCCTGACAAATTGGCGCTGCGCATAGCAAAAAGGCCGGATCGATGATCCGGCCTTCGGCATTGCGGTGATGCTGACCAGATCAGCGCTTCGAGAACTGGAAGCTGCGGCGCGCCTTGGCCTTGCCGTATTTCTTGCGCTCGACCACGCGCGGATCGCGGGTGAGGAACCCGTCCTTCTTGAGCGCCGAGCGCAGTTCCGGCTCGTAATAGGTCAGCGCCCGCGACAGGCCGTGGCGCACGGCACCGGCCTGGCCCGAGAGACCACCGCCGGTCACGGTGCAGATCACGTCATACTGGTCCTTGCGGCCCGCAGCCTCCAGAGGCTGGCGCAGGATCATCTGCAGGGCCGGCCGCGCAAAATAAGCGTCCACGTCACGGCCGTTCACCGTGATCTTGCCCGGTCCCGGCTTGATCCAGACGCGAGCGATCGCGTTCTTGCGGCGGCCGGTGGCATAGGCACGGCCCAGGCTGTCGATCTTCGGCTCAGGCAATGCGGCGGTGTCAGCCTCGATATTGAGGGCCGAACCCAGCTGGTCGAGTGTGGTAGACTCGGACATGGCGATCATCCCCTCTTATTCTTGCGGTTCAGCGCCGCGACATCCAGCACCTCCGGCTGCTGCGCCTCGTGAGGATGATCAGACCCAGAATAGACACGAAGATTCTTCAGCTGGTGGCGGCTCAAGGGACCACCGGGCATCATGCGCTGCACCGCGAGACGCAGAACCCGATCGGCAAAGCGCCCTTCGAGGATCTGGTGCGCCTTGCGCTCCTTGATGCCGCCAGGAAAGCCCGTATGCCAGTAATAGGGCTTGTTCTGCAGCTTGTTGCCGGTCAGCACCACCTTATCGGCATTGACCACCACGACATTGTCACCGCAGTCGATGTGAGGCGTGAAGATCGGCTTGTGCTTGCCGCGCAGACGGTTCGCCACGATGGCTGCAAGCCGTCCGACGACCAGCCCCTCAGCGTCGATCAGAATCCACTTCTTCTCGACCTCCGCGGTTTTCGCAGAGTAGGTTTTCATAATGCACCCATCATGGATGTTGGTCCGGAAGTCGCGTGCAGGCCCGCGTGCGGCCTGCCGCGAAGTTGAGCCCGTCTGTACCGCAGGATCGGGAAAGGGTCAATCGCGAAGTGTGGCAGACTGTTGGAAAAAATCGCTTCAAAACAGCTATTTACAACAAAGGTAATATAATACCTCCCTAATCCGCACCGGCCATGTGGTAGGTTGCCTCGGCATGAGCCACCACTCTGCCCCGTTCATCCCTGAGATGGACGGCAGCGACGGATAAGGTGCGGCCATGTTTCAAAAGCTCCACCTCAGCGATGAGATCGCCCGCCTCGGGCTTGCGCAGGAAGCTGATGGTCAGATTGGTGGTGACGCTCAGGCTCGCCGATTGGCCGTGCAAAGCTAGAAGCAACACGTAAACCGCAAAATCGGCGAGGTGCATCATGGTGGGGCCGGAGATGGTGCCGCCAGGGCGGAGCTGGCTTTCGTGGGAGCTCAGCCGCACCGTGACCCGATCGGCCGCCAGATCGGTGATCTCATAGTCCCAGCCATCCCGGAAGGCCTGGGGGAAATCCGCACGCAGAAATTCCAGGATCTCGTCGCCACTCCACCGCAAAACCCGCGCTCTTCCTCGCATTTTTCCCCCAGAGCCAATTGACCGCCGACGGCATCCTTTGCGAAAAGCCGTAGCCTCCCTTATGCTTTGACCCATAACGGCGAAGATGTTCTAAGGCTTTGCCGTCGCGTCCCTGCGGAGTGTAACTGTCATGATGCCGCGTGTTTTCGCAATTCTCATACTGAGCCTCAGCTTTTTGGCCGTCAGCTCCGCACTGTCAGCCCCACCCGCGCTCGCCCAGGACGCCGATAGCGGGCTCGTGCCGCTGAAGCAGGTGGAACTCGACCGGTCGTTGGCGATCCGCGCGCTCGATACCTATATTGCACTGAGCAAGACTGTCGGGGTCGATCAACTCGAGGCCCTGTTCGAGAATTCCACAGAGGAACGGCTCACCGCTCTTGTTCCCCAATTGACCAAGATCCTGGTCGATAACGGGTTCCCCAACGAAGACCGCTGGATCGAGGCGCTGCAGAGCGTGGTCATTGCCTATGAGGCGTTGCAGGGCAACAATCTGGCCGAAAGCAAGCAGGCGCTCCAGGACATCCAAAATGATCAGACCTTGCCGGCGGATCAGAAACGCGAGCTCATGACGATGCTGAACAGCATGATTCCGTCCGAGACCAATCTTGAGGTGCTGCGCGACCTGATGCGTGATCCGGAGACCAACAAGAAACTCGCGCAAGTGCTCGAGGAGATGTGACGTGACACACGGCTCATCAATGCTTGCCTCCACCAACCGACCGCTCGTCTCAACCAGCCTCAACGAAGGCGTGCTGCGCGTCGTGCTCGATCGGCCGGAGCAGCGCAACAGTCTGTCCGAAGGCATGATCGCGGCGCTGCAGAACGTGATCGAGATGGCCGAGCGGGAGAGAGAGGTGCGGGTCGTGGTGATCGCGGCTGAAGGGCCAGCATTCAGCGCCGGCCATGATCTCAAGGAAGTGATCGCACATCGCCGGGATGACGATGGCGGGACCGCCTATTTCACGTGGCTGATGGATCAATGCTCGCGAATGATGCAGAGCGTCGTTGCCTGTCCCAAGCCGGTGATCGCCGAGGTTGCGGGGGTTGCGACCGCTGCCGGGTGCCAGCTGGTGGCAAGCTGTGATCTGGCTGTTGCCGCCGATACCGCCCGGTTCGCCACGCCCGGGGTCAATATCGGCCTATTCTGTTCAACGCCGATGATCCCCATATCGCGGAGCGTGGCGCCCAAGCACGCCATGGAAATGCTGCTCACCGGCGATTTCATCGATGCGGCGCATGCCTTGCGTATCGGGCTCGTCAACAAGGTGGTTCCCAGCTATCGGCTGACCGACGAAACCATGGCGCTTGCCACCAAGATCGCGAGCAAGTCGTGGGCCACGATCGCGCTGGGCAAGCAGGCATTCTATCAGCAGCGCAATATGCCTCTCGACCAGGCCTATGCCTATGGCTCGGCGGTGATGGTGGAGAATATGCGGCTGCAGGATGCCGAAGAGGGCATCTCAGCCTTCATTGAAAAACGCGCGCCGCAGTGGCAGGACCGCTGACATCATGGATCACGAGAATTATTCACCCCATTACCTCCGTTCCATTCTGAACGGCGTAAAGACCATCGCCCTGGTGGGGGCAAGCTCCAATCCAATCAGGCCGTCCTATTTCGTTCTGAAATATCTGACGGAGAAGGGATATACGGTTTTTCCCGTCAATCCGCGCGAGCAGGTGGCGGAGATCCATGGCCGCAAGGTTTATGCCTCGCTGCGGGACATCCCTGAGCCGATCGACATGGTCGATATTTTCCGCAATTCGGAGGCCGCAGGCCCGGTGACGGATGAAGCGGTCGCCATCGGCGCCAAGGTCGTGTGGATGCAGCTCGGGGTGCGCAATGACGATGCTGCGGCCCGGGCGGAGGCGGCCGGTCTCAAAGTGGTGATGAACCGCTGCCCCAAGATGGAATATGCGAAGCTGTGCGGCGAGTGGAGCTGGGTCGGCGGAAATCCGGGGCGCATCTCCACAAAGCGGCCACAGCTTTCCGGCAACCGGGTCCAAAGCCTGTCGATCAAGGAACGCGCAGGCTATTAGCGCTGGTCGGCTTCCAGGCACGTGCCCAAGGAGGTGCCAAGGAGCCGGCGCGCCTGCGGGAGCCCGCGGCGGTGAGGCTCCCCGGCAGTCCTTCGGTATCCTAAGGGTTGTTACATCGCTTGAAGCCGGTTGAGCGCGGCCTCGGTCTTGGCTGCCACAAGTTCCGCTTCGGCGCGGCGCTCGCGCTGCTCCTCGACCACATGTTCCGGGGCCTTGGCGATGAAGGCGTCATTGCCAAGTTTCGCGTCGATCTTGCGGATCTCATCGCGCAGCTTGGCGAGTTCCTTGGTCAGCCGCTGCTGCTCGGCACCTAGATCGATCACGCCGGCAAGCGGCAGGCCGACGGTGACCTCGCCCAGCACGATCTGGGCCGCACCGGAGGGCATGGCATCGGTGAGATCAAGGCTCTCGAGGCGCGCAAGGCGCATGATTTCCGCCCGCCAGGATCGTGCCCGTCGCCGGATCTCGTCATCGGCTCCGGTGATGACGCAAGGCAGCTTGGCCCCCGCCGGCACGTTCATCTCCGAGCGCAGCGACCGGATCTCGCTGATGAGGCGGATCACCCAGCCGAGTTCCGCATCTGCCGCAGCATCCTCCGGCGCCTCAAGGCTGGGCCAAGGGCTTACCATCAGCATGGCCTGGCGCGGCTTGCCCATCTCGCTCAGGCGCTGCCAGAGCTCCTCCGTCACGAAGGGCATGAACGGGTGCAGGATGGTGACGATGTGGTCGAGCACATAGGCTGCGGTCGCCCTGGTTTCCGCCTTCGCGCCGGCATCATCACCCGACAAAAGGGGCTTGATGAGCTCGAGATACCAGTCGCAGAACACGTTCCAGACGAATTGGTAGCTGGCGAGGGCACCGTCATTGACGCGGTATTGCTCGATGGCTGAGGTGATGGCCTTGGCGACACGATTGGCCTCGCCAATGATCCAGCGATTGACGGGCTCGCGAACCGCATGAGGGTCGAAGTCCGGCTGCCTGCGGCACTCGTTCATCTCGCAAAAGCGCGCCGCGTTCCACAGCTTGGTTGCGAAATTGCGGTAGCCTTCAATGCGGGCCTTCGATGGCTTCACGTCGCGGCCCGGCGTTGCCAGAGCGGCCATGGTGAAGCGCAAAGCATCGGCGCCAAATTCGTCCATCAGCTCCAGGGGGTCGACGACATTGCCCTTGGATTTCGACATCTTCTGTCCGCGCTCATCACGCACGATGCCGTGGATATAGACGTCTCCGAAGGGTACCTCCTTCATGAAGTGCAGGCCCATCATCATCATGCGGGCCACCCAGAAGAAGATGATATCGAAGCCGGTCACCAGAACGCTGGTGGGATAAAACTGCTTCAGTTCAGGCGTCTGATCTGGCCAGCCGAGGGTCGAGAATGGCCAGAGGGCGGATGAGAACCAAGTGTCGAGCACATCGGGATCGCGGGTCAAGGCGACCCGGCTGTCATAAAAGCTCTCGGCCGCATCGAGTGCATCTTCCTCAGTCTCGGCCACGAAGATCTCGCCATCGGGGCCATACCAGGCCGGGATCTGATGGCCCCACCAGAGCTGGCGGGATATGCACCAAGGCTGGATGTTGTGCATCCAATCGAAATAGGTCTTCGCCCAGTTCTGAGGCACGAAGCGAGTCTTGCCGCTCTCGACGGCGGCAATGGCCGGCTTGGCAAGAGTTGCCGCGTCCACATACCATTGCTCAGTCAAGAAGGGCTCGATGACCTCGTTGGAGCGATCGCCATAGGGCACCATGTGAACATGGTCCTCGATCTTGTCCACAAGGCCGAGAGCTTCCATGCGCTCGACGACACGCTTGCGCGCGTCGAAGCGGCCCAGACGATGCCATTGAAGCGTTTCCGCGAGCTCGTCCGTGGTCGTGAGGTCACGCAGGAATTCCTGGTTCGCCTCCAGATCGAGGCGGGCGTGCTCATCGAAGATATTGATCTGACGCAGATTGTGCCGCTTGCCGACCTCGAAATCATTGAAGTCGTGGGCCGGGGTGATCTTGACCGCGCCTGAGCCTTGCGTCGGATCGGCATAATCGTCGGCAACGATCGGCAGCTTGCGGCCAACCAGGGGCAGAACAGCAAATTTGCCCACGAGGTCGTGATAGCGCTCGTCATCGGGATGCACGGCAATGCCGGAATCACCCAGCATGGTTTCCGGCCGGGTGGTGGCGACGGTGATGAACCGGCCGGGCTCACCCATGATCGGGTATTTGAAATGCCAGAGATGCCCTTTGGTCTCGACCGACATCACCTCGAGATCAGAGATCGCGGTCAGGAATTTGGGGTCCCAATTGACCAGGCGCTTGTCCTTGTAGATCAGGCCTTCCCGATAGAGCTGCACGAAGACCTTGACGACGGCGCGGGATAGTCCCTCGTCCATGGTGAAGCGCTCGCGGCTCCAGTCGCAGGAGGCGCCCAGCCGCTTGAGCTGATTGATGATGTTGCCGCCGGAGACCGCCTTCCACTCCCAGACGCGTTCGATAAATGCGTCACGGCCCATTTCCCAGCGAGACGGCTCCTGGCGCTCCTGGAGCTGACGCTCGACAACCATCTGGGTTGCGATGCCGGCATGATCCATGCCTGGCTGCCAGAGCACGTCCTTGCCGCGCATCCGATTGAACCGGGCAAGAATGTCCTGGATGGTGTTGTTGAGGGCGTGCCCCATATGGAGCGAGCCGGTCACATTCGGCGGCGGAATGACGATCGAATAGGCCTCAGCGCCCGGCTTGCCGCTCGGCCGGAATGCGCCACTGCTCTCCCACGCCGCATAGATCCGTGCCTCGACATCTTGCGGTCTGTAGTGCTTCTCGAGCATCACGCCTCTCGTCAGTTCAAAAGACAGAACAGCCATGGCCCCGGAACGCGACTCCGGGGCACATCGCTGCAAATCGGCTTCTTAATAGCAGTTGATGCCGCTCATGCAAGAAATCGGCGAGCGACTGCGTCATCCAGGCGGATGCGAAAGCCCAGAGCAGAAGACAAGACACGGCTGTGTTGCCCCGGATGCGCCGGTCAACCGGAGCACGAGCCTCTCACAGAGCCGGCACGGGTTCAGCTGTTTGCCCGCACCGGACAAGAACTCCGCTCAGCCTAGAGCCCGTGACGGCGCGTCACCCGCTCGATCTCTTCCTGGACGAGCCGCTCCACGATGGGTGCGAGATTCTCGTCGAGCCATTCCTTGATGACTGGACGCATAAGATCTTTGGCGAGGTCTTCCAAAGTCGGGGTAGCCCGCCGGCGGGTTTCCGCGATCTGCCCATTCAATTTCTCGAAGGCCGCAGTGACAACCGCCTCGATGTCGGCCCGCGGTACCATGCCAGCAGGCGGTTTCACCGAAGCCTCTGCCCTGCCCGTACTTACATGATCAGCCGCGCCCGTCGCAGCTCCGTTGCCAGGGCTCGTTGCCATGGTGGCTCCTCCCTCTACGCGGCGGGGCTCCGGCGTGGACCCAACCGCCTTGACGTCTCTCAGTTCACCGCTGGTCGATTCCAAAAGCTCAGGCGCGGCACTCTCCGCGGGCGCAACATCCTTCCCCGACGGAGCAGGTGCATCATTCGCTCGCGATCCGAAGGCCGGGCGCAACACGCTCACCCGATCGACTGCGGCATCGCGCTTCGGCTGCTGCGGCACGGGCTTTTCACCCCCAGCTGCGCCTGATGGCGGGCGGGTCGCGCGGGTAAGCTCAAGCACATCATCGGCCAGACGATCTGCCGGCTCAGGCTTCCCCCGCGCAGTTTCCGCAAGGCCGGGGCTCGCAAGCTCACGCGCCGGCTGGTCCGTCTTGCGAGGGACTTCGATAGCCATATTTCGGCCGGACGCCGGGCGGGTCTGCCCGGTGATGGGTGCCTCTCCGGCGAAGCGACTATCCTCGTCGATGGCCTTGCGGATCGAGGCAAGGATCTCTTCCATCGACGGCTCATCCAACTGATCGGGCTTACTCATCGGAGGACCGCATGTTCTGCACCATTCCACCTCGCGCTCCACGGGAGCCGCGAATCAGCGTCTTCGGTCCTAGAATCCCCTAAAATGAATGATGGGGCAAACACGGCTCGGTGCTTGCCCCATCAGAGTAGTGGAAAACGGCCAGGACCTTATTCCGGGCTCGGGGTCTTCAAGCCGAACCACAGATCGCGGACCTTGTTGTAATAGATTGTCGGATCGTAGATTTGCACGGGCAGTTTGAGATCGATGGCATTCAAGCGACCCACGGCCTGGAGAAGCTGATAGCTCGCAACCACCGTATTCACCTCGGCCTCAACGAGGCTGACCTGCGCCTGGAAGAGCTCCTGCTCGGCATTCAGCACGTCGAGTGTCGTGCGCGTGCCCGCCTGCGCCTCGAGCCTCACCCCTTCATAGGCCAACCGTTGCGCCCGGACCGCTTCTTGAGCGGATGAAATGGTATCGCGCGCCGCGACGACAGCGTTCCAAGCCCGTACCACCGCCTCGCGCACACTGCGGCGTGTCTCTGCGATTTGCACGCGCGCCTGATTGCGAAGCTGCTTGGCCTGCCGGACGGCCGCATATTCACCGCCACCTTGATAAATCGGCACGTTCACCTCGCCAAGCACAGTGAAGGACTCGCTCCAGGCCACACTGTCCTGCTGGTTTGCACCGTAGTTGTAACCTGCAACAAGGTTCGCATTAGGCAGAAGATTGCCGATCAGTACATCGACCTGAAAACCTTGCTGCTTCTCATTGAACTCTGCCGTGATGACGTTCGGGTTGTTCAGCTCGGCAAGCTCGATGGCGCCGTCGATGCTCTTAGGCAAAAGATGGTTGGCGGTGTCTGGAAAGACGAGGCTGCCTGGCGCTTGGCCGATGATCTGAATATATTGACCAACACTGATCGCCAGATTGGCCTCGGCTGTCGTTAGATCCGATTGTGCCTGGGCCAACCGGGCCTGTGATTGCGCGACATCGGTTCGTGTATTGTCGCCAACCTCGAAGCGGGCCTGGGCCGAGCGCAATTCCTCTTGCAGGGCCTGCACGTTCTTGCGCCGGAGGTCGAGAATGCGGCGGTCGCGGATCACGAACATATAGGCTTGGACGGCGGAAAAAAGCACCTGCTGCTCGGTTGTCGCCAGGGCACCGCGCGCCTGGCGTACTTGAGCCTCGGCACGGCGGGTCTGGTTGATGGTCTGAAAACCGCTGAAGATGGGCTGCTGCAGCTGAATATTGAACTGCCCGGGATCACGTGAGGAGGTGGTTATACCGCCGCCTGCGGCCGCCGGACCTCTGATCTTCGTTCTAACATCGGTGTAGCCATAGTTTCCACTGGCGACCACGGTCGGACGCCAGCCAGACAATGCTTGCGGCACGTTTTCATCGGTGGCCCGTTGCTGAGCCCGCTGGGCAAGCAGCGTCGGATTGCTGGTATAGGCTTTCGCCAGCGCTTCGCGCAATGTCTCAGCTGAGGCAAGGGAAGTTGCGAGCGTCAGGGGGATTGCCACCGCCATGAACAAGGTGACGCGGAGGCCGCAGCGTCGCGCTCCGGCTGCCCGCCTCATCTGACCGACGCCACTAGAGCCCCTCTCAACTGACCGCACAAGGTGCGCATCTAAAGCCATCTCACCACCTCTACCGCCGGCATAAAGCCGCAAGACAACCCGACACCGATCCACTCAACCGACAACCGACCGGCGTAGGGGAGCCTTGACCCCCGACGCGTTCTCCACTTTCGTCACCATGTTTCGACCAACATGGTTAATACATCGCTAAAAAATGAACCCCAGCCGAACCTCAGATCTCTGAAGCAGAATCGAGCCCCTGATCTCCCCGAAAGCACAAACTCTAAAAACTAAAAGGTAAAAGCCGGCACCTTTTTCTCAAAGCCCGCAAGTCTTGCTGCCGAAGCATCGAAGGCAATACGCTGACTTACGGCGCCATTATTGACGGTGAACAAGGTAGCTTTTCCAATTGGCCCATTGTCGATCACCGCAACCAGCCGGCCACCATTCCTCAGTTGCGACAGGATGTTCTGCGGGACTTCCGCGATTTGACCATTGATGACGATCACGTCGTAAGGCGCCTCGGCGGGATAGCCTTCGTTCAGGGCGCCTTCCACCAGCACAACATTTGCCACACCGGCCTGAGCAAGCCGCTCAGTGCCGTCGGAAACGAATTGCGGATTGTCGTCGAGTCCGACCACCGACTGGCCGAGCCGGGCCAAAACCGCGCTCGAATAGCCATAACCACAGCCGATATCGAGGATCACATCGCCCGCGCCTATTTCGGCCAACTGAACGAGCCGAGCAAAGACCATCGGCTCCAGGAGGTAACGCGCATTCGCGCCATCGGAGATCGCCACGTCCTCATCGATATAGGCCAATGGCTGGCGGGCCGCGGCAACGAAGAGTTCACGCGGAAGTTCCAGCATCGCGGTGGTGATCCTGGAATCCGTCACACCGTTCGGACGCAACTGCGACTCCACCATAATCTTCCGCTTGGTCGCATAGTCGATCGTCATAGGCGCTTCTCAGTTTGTTCAGCTTCGATGTTCAGAATTCCCCGTGAAGACAGGAATACCGGAAGGCCTTTCCGACGCCAACCGATATTCGCGCCGCACCCGCGAAATCTGCCAGCAGTCCAGGCTTTCTGCCAACAGGCACCGTGCAGTTGGCGGGGCGAGGGAACCGAATCTCGCCAGATTGGATTGAGATTATGGAGAAGGGCCCGAGGATGCATCCGAGGCCGCTGAGGAGCGTAAAGGAGGCGCTTAAAGTCTCTCAATGGATCTCAGCCATCACTTCGCGGCAATCGCCAATGCGGTCGCAACCGCAGCCGGCAAGCCCATCACCTTCATCTGTTGCTGCTTAGTCATCATCCTGTGGGCGGTCACCGGGCCCCTCATGGGCTTTTCCGATACCTGGCAGCTGATCATCAATACCAGCACCACAATCGTGACGTTCCTCATGGTGTTTCTCATTCAGAACACACAGAATCGGGACGGTGCGGCCATTCAGGCCAAGCTCGATGAAATCATCCGCGCGGGCCATGGCAGAAATCAATTCATTGGAATCGAGCATCTGAGCGATGACGAGGTGGAAGAGTTCCGGAAGCGCTGCGAGCGGGCAGCGCAGAACCACGTCCGCAAGAGAATCTCACGTTGATACCGCGCAATACCGTGGGACATGGTTTGTTGACCGCCGTTATGGCGAGCAGATGTCAATTGAATGACATTGGCCTTTTCCGTCCAGCTTGCGCGGAAATTCGAGAAGCATGGCGCTCCCGACGCGGCTCTCTAATGCCGAGCCCCCGCGATGCAACTCTATCTGCGCAACCGCGCCACCAACTCACCGCCGATCTTCCCAATGAACAGCGACGCCACGATAGCCCCCATCCATTCATCGAGCGGCGGCGGCAGGGCTGCGATGCTCCAGTCTTGCGGAAAGGCGCAAGCCCGGCACCACAGGATCGAATAGACGCACACGGCCGCGAACCATGAGCCCGCCGGTACCAGGAACAGCAGCGGGAACCACCAGCCCCGGCCGGTGCTGATCGCCGCCTGTGCCTTCAGGTACTCGGCAACCACCTCCGTCCTGATCCGCTCGCGCTCGGTCTCGTTGTCCACCTTATGGTCGATGGACGAGAGAATACGGTCGAGTGGTCCGCTGGCGAGCCAGCTGAACAGCCACGTCACGATCGCGAACATCACTCAGGCTCCAAAGCGATAGCGCAGATCCTTGCGCTTCATGATGAGGATCACCAGCGCCATCACCACGATGGCAAAACCCGCCAGCGCCCAGGGATTATCGAGCGCGCCGAGAATGCCGGTGAGCACGCCGCCCGCGGCCGAGGTGAGGCCCGTCCAGAGGGTGGCGTCCTTCACCAGCGGCCGCCCGTCAGGTGCGGCGGCTGTCGGGCTCACATCGACGGGCGGGGGCACGACCACGCCAGCTGCCTGCTCCGCCGCCGCGATCGCATCAAGAAAATTCCGGTGATAACCCGCAATCAGCTTGGCCTTATCGGTGCCGTTGACGATGCGGCGGGCACCGATCGGATCATCCATCGAGGCATTGAAATAGTCCGCCAGCTTCTTGCCGGTGAACAGGCCCCGTGCCATGCCCTCGAGGAGGATCTTCGTCGAGATATCGAGCTCCAAGGCGAGATCGGGCTTGCCGACCAGATCGAGCCCAAGCAGCTCGCCCATGCGCTTGTAATTGTCGAGCCAGGTGAGCTGGACGAAGCCGCGGCCGTAATAGACCTGGCCATTGGCTTGCGGCTTGCCATAGGCGCGCTTTGCCACGATCTTGCGGGCCGCCGCATCGGTTCTGGCAAAGCCCTCGCGCACGGGAGCGAACATGCCGCCGGTTTCGTGATGCACCGTGGCCAGGATATAGGCGAGATGGCGCGGGTCCTTATTGTCGGGCCAGGCCTGCCAAGCGCCGAGGATGGCATTGAGCCCGTCCACCTGCTGCTGGGTCAGCCTGCCGCCGAACGGTGCCCGGCGCACATAGGCGAAGAATGTCTCGCGGTTGATGGTCATGATTCACTCCCAAGCATTCGCATAGATGGGGAAGCCCATTCACGGCCAGTGCTCAGGCGGCGGTCCTGCAACCGCCGCTTCCAACGGTTGGATGGGGTGCAGGGACAAAGGAGCACATCCGACCTCTCGAGCCGGTCCAAAGGACTCGGTCGCGTGCAGTTTCGGAATTCTGATCCTGGCGGATAGGACAGCAGCGGAGAGAAAATATGGGTAACAAACTAACCCGACGCCGATTTTCCGTGGCAGTTGGCGGTGCTATTGCAGCCGGATTGGCTGTGCCCTCTCTATGGTACAGAGCAGAGGACAATCAGGGTCAATCGCTTGCGGGCTCCTCGCTATCTGCGCAACGGGATCAGGCTTTGATCGCACTCCAGCAGCGTCTCACTGAACATCTCAAGAATGTAGTCCGTGAGCGCGACTCCCAACAGGCGCCAGAGGGGTATTCCGCCGTCAGAGCATATATCACTCAGCAGTTTTCCAGGTTCGGCAGTGTCGAAGTCCACCAATTCAAGCATCGGGATCGGCTGCACGAGAACCTCATTTTGAATCTTCCCGGTCAACAAGACGGCGACTTTATTCTCGTCGGCGCCCACTACGACGCCGTACCAGGCTCACCAGGGGCTGATGACAACGGCTCAGCGATCGCTGTCCTTCTAGAACTGGCCAGAGCCTTTTCTATGGAACCGGCCCGCAGTCCGCTCCGCCTCGTGGCGTTCGACGCTGAAGAAGCTGACCGCGGCGGCAGTCGTGCCTACGCGCAAAATATAAAGTCTCGGAATGAACCTCTTGCCTTCATGGTATCACTGGAAATGATCGGGTATAGAGATACTCGCCGAGGCTCTCAGAAGTATCCACCAGGACTGAGCTACTTCTATCCTGATCGCGGTGATTTCATTGCTGTGATTGGAAATCTGCGTGGGTTACCGACAGTTTGGCAGATTGTCCGCTCCATGCGCAGGTTTGTGCCCTGCGAGTGGTTGCCGGTGCCGAATGGCGGACACTTGATCCCCGATACTCGCCGTAGTGATCATGCTTCATTTTGGGACGAGAGCTATAACGCGCTCATGATTACGGATACGGCCAACCTGCGCAACCCGAACTATCACACGGCAAACGACCGGCTCGAAACTTTGGATCTTGCGTTCCTTGCCTCTGTTTGCGCTGGACTGACGGCTGGGTTGCTCCAGCTATGAGGAAAAAGCTCGCCCGACGATCCCCATCCGCCACCTAAACCTCATACCACACCCCGCCGCGGCGGATGAAGGACACCACCACATTGGCCGCCACGGCTCGGTTTGTGCCGGATTGCAGGCGCAGGTTGCCGGTGCCATGCGCATAGGTGGTGGCGGCCGAGGCCTGCAGCCGCACCACCTGCCCGTCCACTCCGTTCACGAGATTGGTGATCATGGCGGGCGGTGCGAAGTTCAGCGCTGAGACGCCATCCACATTGATCGCGCCGTCGCTGCCGCTCGCGTCGAAGAAGTTGGTCCAGCCGGGCGAGCCCGCATAGCCGATCTGGCTGCCCGCCCCGGTCTTGGCAATGATGCGCTCGGCAATGCGCGGGATTAAGGCACTCTGGTTCGCCGTGAAGATCGCCGCATATTGGTTGCGCAGATGCGCCGGCACATTGGTCTCGTCATTGATGAAGTGGCGCACCCGGCCTGCAGTGGTATTGAGGCTCAGGTTCACGAACAGGTTCTGAGATCCCGTCACCCGCAGTGCGTCATAGGCGCCCTCCTGGCGGCTCGACAGGGTGATGCCGAAGCTCGCATTGGTGATCTGGTTCCTTTGCCCCGCCATCACCAGACCTTCCTTGCCGCAGAGCTCGAAGCGGCAATTGCCGATCAGCCCGGCATTGCCCTGCCACAGGCAGCCGAGATCGGCATTCTCGGCCACGCAATTGTCCATGCGGCAATTGGAGACCGGCCCCATGAGGAACGACGCAATCAGCCCCGATTGACTGTCATTGGGGCCTGAATGGCCGGCATGCACATTATCGAACAGGGCATCGGGCCGGTTGTTGTAGATCACGCCGGCATAGTCGGTGAGCGGTGCGCCCGAGAAATCGACGCCGGCCATATAGCCGCGGTTCACATAGACATCGCGCAGCAGCAAGACCTGGCCCTGGTCATTGCGGATCGCCTCGAGGCCGATGCCGCGGAAGCCGCAGCCCTCGATGCTCGGGAATTTGCAGCCGCCCTCGATCCAGATGCCGCGCTGGCGTGCCGCCTCATCGCCAAGGAAGAGAAGGTTGCGGAAGATGAGGTTGCGGCGCGCCTCATCGCTCACCCCATCCTGGGGCACATGGATCATGGCGCCGGTAAAGCTGCTTGCGGCCTTGAGCGTCGTCAGCCGGTGGCTGTTGTCATAGACGCCCGGATTGACGATGCCGGCGGTCAGCACCGGCACCGCACCGAAGATATGCGCGCAAGGCTTGTCGACCACTAAGGGCGCCGAGATGGGATAGATGCCCGGCGGGATATAGAGAGGATCGCCATTGGCAAGGCAGGCGGTGATCGCCGCCTGCAGCCGGTCGGTGTCATCGCTCTCGCCGTCTCCCCTCGCCCGCCACATCCTGGCATTGGGCAGACGGCCGGCCTCGAACAGATTGCCGGAGACGGCAAGGCGCGTTTCGCCTTCGATCACTTGCAGGATGGTGGTCATTGGTCGGCCTCGAATAGGGCGGGCTTCACCACGAGGAAGCCGCGCAGATAGGTGCGCAGGCCCTCAGCGAGGCTCAGCGGCGGATCGAAGGGGGTGGTGAGCCTGAGCTGGTATCTCGTGAGCCGGCCTCTCGGCAGCGCCCGTGTCTCCTCAGGCGTCAGGGCCAGCACGATGGTGCCCTGCGCCGCATGGATGGTGATCCCCTCGCCTTCCCCAAGCTCCAGGTGCCCGCCCGGCCAATCAAGCGCCAGGGTGATGGTGAAGCCGGTGAGGTTGATCGGTGCCTCATGGGCATCCACCAGCACGATCTCCTGGCGCCAGTCATCGCCCGATATCAGCGCGTAGTCTTTTGTTGCCCATCCGGCCATCATCTTCTCACCAATGGTCTTGATGGCCTCGATCATAGCGCCACGCCAAGAGCCGGGGATTAGTTCGGCCATTTGCTGGCGATATGCCGAAGTTCCCGAGGAGTTCGCCGGACGAACACGACATCGAGCCGCCTTATCCGCATCTCATCACCGCGCTGGCGGATTGCGATCTTGCGCGGGCGCACTTCTGTGATAGATATCCCGTCGACGGCCTCGTGGCAGAGTGGTGATGCACCGGACTGCAAATCCGTTTACTCCGGTTCGATTCCGGACGAGGCCTCCAACCTGCCATATCTTGCACTCAGCCCTGCGGTCTGTGCCAATAGGCAACATGAGCAGGCATCCTCTCCTGATTCCCGCCATCTCCGGGCCAAGCGGGCCTATCCGTTCTCCTGCAATAGAAAATCCAAAACCGCTTCGGCATGTGCCATGAGCCGATTTCATGCCAAGATTGCTACCGAGTTAGCTCTAGCAACCACGGCAGCGAGGCAGGTCTAAAATGACACCGCAAGAAGTTCGCGACTTCGCTACGCGCTTAATGGATGAAGTCTGGAGGACATTTGATGATCAGGCCGTCGAGCGGTTCTACCGTCGCGACGTGATCGGGCATCACCGCGAGCAAACACTCGGGTTTGAAGATATTGTGGCGCGTCTGCAGCGTGACGTTGGGAAGTTCGGCGCGCCTGTTTACGACATTGCAGACATCATCGCTGAGCAGGACAAGTTCGCAATCCGCTTTATTTTCAGTTGCACCTTGCTGCCCGCGAACACGCCAATAGCGACCGAGGCGATCTATTTTTATCATTTGCGCGATGGCAAGATCGCCGAGTTCTGGCTTTTGAGCGACACGCCATTCGACTACCGTCAGTAGCACGCGGCCTATGTCGAAGGCTGGCGCGCGCCCAACATAGTGCTCCTCGCCCGATCGGACGCGGCTACAGCGATCTGGCGCCTGAGCCTGCGCGGGTGCGGCAAGCTTGATACTCCCTGGCGAGGCGCTAGTCTGTACCTTTCCATGGCTTGAGAAATGGGGGGCTCTGCGATCGCCGGAAACGCGCATATTGCCACGGCTATTCCGCGCCGGCTCGACCGTCTGCCCTGGAGCCGCTTTCACTGGCTGGTCGTCGTCGCGCTCGGCATCACCTGGATACTTGACGGGTTGGAAGTCACGCTCGCCGGATCGGTTGCGGGCGCATTGCGCGAAAGCCCGGTGCTGCAATTCTCGGCGTCGGACGTGGGTTTTGCCAACTCGGCCTATCTCATCGGCGCGGTCACGGGCGCTTTGTTCTTCGGCTGGCTGACCGACCGCTGGGGACGCAAGCGACTGTTCTCGATCACGCTCGCTCTTTACCTATTAGCAACGCTCGGCACGGCCTTCACCTGGGATCTGACGAGTTTCGCCCTCATGCGCTTCCTGACCGGGGCAGGCATCGGCGGGGAATATTCGGCCATCAATTCCGCCATCCAGGAGCTCATCCCGGCGCGCCGGCGCGGCTGGACCGATCTCGTCATCAATGGCAGCTTCTGGGTCGGCGCGGCACTGGCGAGCGGAGCCTCGATCCTGCTGCTCGATCCCGATGTCATCGATCCCGAATATGGGTGGCGTATCTCCTTTTTCGGCGGCGCAGCGATCGGCCTCGTCGTCCTCTGGCTTCGCCGCTTTCTCCCTGAGAGCCCCCGCTGGCTCGCCACCCATGGCCGTGCCCATGAGGCCGAGCGTGTCATCGAGGCCATCGAGCGGCGGGTAGAAGCCGAAGGCCATCGCCTCGCGCCGATCCAGCCGAGCGAAGCCCATGTCCGCCCTCGCCGTTCAACGCCGATGAGCGAAGTGTTCACCACGCTGTTTCGCGATTATCCCAAGCGGACATTCTATTGCCTGGTGCTGATGGCGGCGCAGGCCTTCTTCTACAATGCGGTCTTCTTCACCTATGCGATGATGCTGACGGACTTCTATGCGGTGCCGAGCGCCGATGTCGGCTATTACATTCTGCCTTTTGCGGCCGGAAATGTGCTGGGGCCGCTGCTGCTGGGTCGCCTATTCGACAGCTGGGGACGGCGGCCGATGATCATGCTGACCTATACGGTGTCTGGCTTGCTGCTCGCGGCGACCGGCTTGGCGTTCCAGGCCGAGTTGCTGACCGCGACCACGCAGACCCTGTGCTGGAGCATCACTTTTTTCTTCGCCAGCGCGGCCGCCAGCGCAGCCTATCTCACGGCCGCCGAGAATTTCCCGCTGGAGATGCGGGCGCTCGCAATTGCGATCTTCTATGCCTTGGGAACGCTGCTGGGCGCCGTTTCGCCCTGGATCTTCAGCCTTCTGATCGAAAGTGGTTCGCGCGATCAGGTGCTTATTGGCTATCTGTCGGGTGCGGCGCTCATGCTCATCGCTGCTGTCGTCACACTGGCTTATGGGGTGGCTGCGGAGCGCAAACCCCTCGAAGAGGTCGCCAGGCCCTTGAGCTGGAGATGAAGCGGATTGGCAGCGCCAATGCCTCGAGAGCAATGAAATCGATAGATGAATAACAACATATCGAGCCAATTCGTTAGTTATTGATCAAATACTGTGTCTTATCCTGCTTATCGATTTCAGATACTTATTTGGAGATCGAGAATGGCAGCCTTACTCCCCTTCAAATTTCTCGGAGATGCATTAGACAATATCTTCGGCGGACACCACGATTCCACGCCAGCGCCTCAGCCGACCGTAGTACCTTCAGTTGAAGCCGCACCCCTTGGACCCGCAATCGTGACGCCTCACGAGCCGTCGCTGCACGAACCGGTCACTCAGGATCCTCATCCTCAATCTGTACCGGATGCTCCCTGGGCTCACTGAGACCGTGAGTCACCCCTGCGGAGAGATCCGAGAGGGGCATTTGCGCTGGTCTGCGGCATTGCACGCCAGCGCTTCACTCATTTCGAAGCTCAAAGCAAACGGACACCGACGCCCGGGTGGCGTCGCCTTATGCGGACCTGATGCAGCTGATGTGGTCCAATCGGACCTTCTCTTATGCATCCGCAGATCAGTTCAATGACGCAGATCAAGCCTTTAGGCGTCCGATCGGACCGGCTTGACACAAGGCTGCTGAGCCGCGGATCTGACGGGTAAGCGATCGGGTGATCAGAGCTCTTTCCGTGCCTTGCGCATGGTTCGTCGATCAAGGCGACGGCGCCTTTTCTTCATGGCCCAGTCAAGCGCTAGAAAGAAGGCGACCCCTACGCAAATTGCAAGCACAGCGTACAGCATCTCTCCCTCCCCGGAGATCGTTCCGCGTGAGAGAGAATAAGCAATCAACGTGCCAATCGTGTGTAGCTCGCATGGAGACCGGGGCTGGTGGGCGTTACATCGGCGCCGCAGTGACGCAATCGCGAGCAGGCCCGCTGCTATTTGGGGCAGGGTTCCTCGGCGTTCGGGCAGATATGGGGCTTTGCCTCGGTGACATGCCGATGCCACAAATGCGGCCAGCGGCGCTTGATGGGCCGGCCAAGAGATACGGTTGCGCGCCGGCGGCCGCGCCGGACGAGCGCCAAATCGAAAGAGAGAACCAAGAGCCCGAGGGGAACCATCCAGAAACCGAGAATCGGCAGAAAGCCGAGTGTTCCCCCAATGACGAGCGCCGCACCGATGGCAATGCGCGCCAGACGGGATCTCGGCAATGGAACGGACTTGTCGCGGTAGCGCAAATGGGCCATGGCAATGATCTAGTGACCGATCATAGCCGCAACAAGACATGGGGGTGGGTGCGCTCATTTTTGTCGGCCGAAATTTGCGCCTTTGCACTTGGCTTTCGCGAGCAGCATTGGTATAGGGGTCGCACTGACGCTGAAGCGGTGCAAGCCGCTCCGTCCATTCCGCGGTAGCTCAGTGGTAGAGCAGCCGGCTGTTAACCGGCTGGTCGTAGGTTCGAATCCTACCCGCGGAGCCATTCTCTTCAACAAATAACCGACACCCGGAGTGCAGCTGCGCTTCACGCATGCGCTTTGTCCGGAGACGGACTGCTCAAGCTCGTTCCCGGGCTACGCTCCCGAGCCTCGGTTCTGCCCGGCCCACTTCGACTAAAGGCTGCCCGTCCTGTGCCGCGCATCTGAGCCGAAAAGGCACACAGCATTTGGCCGATCGATTGCGCGGAGCTATACTCATTCGAGGTTTTGAAGGAGGGTATGATGGCTGAAGCGAAACTTGCCACGAACCTGCCGGACTGGATGGTCGAGCACGCCAGGCGCTATCTCGCGAGCGGTGGAACCGACGGGCATATGTACAAGACCACCCTGCCAGGACGTGGCGAGATCACGGTACCATCGCTGCTGCTGACCACAACCGGCCGCAAGTCTGGCGAGAAGTTCGTGTTCCCCCTCTATTACGGAACCACTGGCAGCAGCTATTTCGTCGTCGCCTCGAAAGGGGGCGCACCCCAGCACCCCGGATGGTATCTCAATATCCTCGCCAATCCCGAAGTCGAAATTCAAGTCGGCACACGCAAGATCAAGGCACGGGGCCGGACTGCGACCGGCGAGGAACGCGCCAGGCTTTGGGAAAAGGCGCTCGAATTCTGGCCACCCTATGCCGAGTACCAGCTCAAGACCGAACGCGAGATACCGGTGGTTGTGCTGGATCCCATCCAGTAGACCTAGAGGCTTTTCGCTTGGCCAAGCCAAGCTAGGCTGGAACCGGGCAACAAGACTGCCGCGGACGAGATGATCGACTGCGCGGCCCTATATTGCCCGGTATAGGCAAGGCCCTGAGCCTATGCTGTCTTGAAGCCCTATGCTAGATCCTACCATTCGAGCGCGGCAGCCGGTCTGTCCTCCAATCGATCTGCGATCTCCTCGGCGATCGAAAGGGAGGAGGTCAGGCCTGGGCTTTCAATGCCAAAGAGCATGATGAGCCTGTCGAGCCCGTGCTCGGCCTCACCTTCGATCACGAAATCGGCGGCCGGCATGCCGGGACCGGTCAGCTTGGGACGAATGCCGCAATAGTCAGGAAAGAGGCTGCCATCCGGCAGGCCCGGCCAGTATCGGCGGATGGCGGTATAGAACTGGCGCGCGCGTTCAGGGTCGACCGTATAGTCAAGCTGATCAATCCATTGAACATCGGGGCCGAAGCGAACCCGCCCGCTCATATCGAGGGTGAGGTGAATGCCCAATCCGCCATCCACGGGCGCGGGATAGATCAGGCGGGAGAATGGCGGCCGGCCGGAATAGCCGAAATAATTGCCCTTCGAGAGCACCAGCTTGGGCACGCGCTCGGCCGGATAAGCGTCTGTTGCCCGCGCAATGGCAGGCGCGCCGAGGCCTGCAGCATTGACCACGGCATCGAACAGCATTTCGCCGGGGCTCGCCCCGCCGAAACGGACCAGCCAGCCTTGCCGAGAGCGTCCCAGCGCCTCGACCGGTGTAAGGAAGGCGATGGCGCCGCCGGCATCCTCGATCTCGCCCTGCAAGGCCAGCATGAAGGCATGGCTGTCGAGAATGCCGGTTTCGGCCGACAGAAACGCTGCCGTACAATTCAGCTGAGGCTCTAGTGTCACCGCCTGTGACCGATCCAGCCATTCCAGGCTCTCGACACCATTGGCGCGCCCCTGGTCGTGGATGGCCGCAATCTTCGCTGCCTCCTCATCCGAGGTCGCCACGATGAGCTTGCCACAGCGCCGGTGGGGGATGCCGTGGCTCTCGCAGAACGCATAGATGCGTTTCCGGCCGGTGACGCAGTGGCGCGCGCGGAGTGAGCCCGAGGGATAGTACATGCCTGCGTGGATCACCTCGGAATTGCGCGAGGAGACACCTGACCCGATCGCGTCGGATGCCTCGGCGACAATCACCTCGTGCCCCCGCAAGGCCAGGGCGCGGCCAGTCGCAAGCCCGATCACGCCGGCGCCGATGACGAGAACGAGCATCTCAGGCGATTTCGAGCTTGGGCCAGGTATCGGCAAGCCGATATCCGGCAGGCCAGGGATCGGCGGGATCGAGCATCAGCTGATGGGTGCCATAGATCCAAGCGCGGCCGCTGATCGCGGGAATGATGGCGGGCGTTGGGCCCACCATTGTCTCCCCTTCGATGCGACAGTCAAACTGAGAGCCGATGATCGAGCGGCCGATGAATCTCTCGCCTGGACGCAACGCCCCGCGCGCATGCAGCACCGCCATGCGCGCCGAGCAACCGGTTCCGGTGGGTGAGCGGTCAAGCTTGCCCGGCCTTATGGCGACCGTGTTCAGGCCGGTCTTGACCCCGTTCTCCTCCGCCACGGGCGCGGTAATCTGGGAGAAGGAAATATGGTCCCAATCGGGGTTGAGCGGATGACGGAAGCCGAGCTGCTCGTTGGCGGCCTTGGTGATGCGCATGCCCGTCTCGGCAAGCTCACGCGCCTCATCGGGCGTGATGGCAAAGCCAAGCTCCCGCCCATCGATGATCACAAAGCTGTCACCGCCATAGGCAATGTCGACCTTCAGCGTCCCTAAGCCTTCAACCTCGAGAGGTGCATCAAGCCGATCAACAAAGGATGGATGGTTGCGCACGGTGATGCGCTCGGCCTTGCCATTCCGGCAATCGGCCAAGATTTCGACCAGGCCGCCAGGGGCTTCAAGCACCAGGCGCGTCTGCGGCTCGGTCATCGGGATGATGCCGGTCTCCAGCAGCACGGTTGCAACACAGATCGCGTTGGAGCCGGACATGGGCGGGGTATCCTCCGGCTCCATGATGATCCAGCCCATCTGAGCTGCGGGATTTTGGGCGGGCACCAGCAGGTTCACATGACGGAAGACGCCGCCGCGGGGTTCATTGAGCACGAAATTGCGCAGGTTCTGATCGCGGGCGATGAAGCGAGACTGCGCCCACAGGGTTTCGCCTGGTGGCGGGGCCACGCCGCCGACGATGACGTCACCCACCTCGCCTTCCGCATGGCAATTGACGATATGAACCACTTTGCTCGTGCGCATCGGGCGGCTCCCCGGCTCGCTTGTGTTCCTCAGGGCCAAAGCAAGCCTATATCACGACTGCGGCCTGACGAATCCCGGTCTTAACTCAAAGTTTTGCAATCGGTAACCGCCATGAGCTATCCTTTGGCCTCCGAGCGACAGATGCCGTCCTTTCCGCCCGTCAGAACCGAAGCAGAAACGGACGCTGTCGGGCGCAGGACCGGTCGTTTGCGCTGCATTTCGTCCGGGCAGCTCTTTCGGCGGGGAATATCGTTGGAAGATTCGTTTCTGTCAGGGCGCGGCTATGGACTCCGTGATCGCCGGCCACGTCCAGTATCCTCTCCGATAGCACCTCTAAGATGCTACTCAGTCCTTCCCCCAGGGCTGCCATGGTGCTGAGTGCCCGAACGGAAGGAAGTGCCGTTGCCGCGCTCAGTGCGATCATCACCGGCGCGCTGGTGCTGCAGATGGCCAACACGGTCATGCAGACGGTACTGCCCTTGCGCATGGCGCTTGAGAATGAGCCACCTCTGCTGATCGGCTTCGTGGGATCAGCCTATTCGGTGGGATATCTCGCCGGTTGCTTCGCGATTCCCAGCCTCATCAGCCGCATCGGCCATATTCGGGGCTTCGCGGTCTTTGCCGCGCTCCAGGCAGCGCTCACGCTGAGCTTCCCGGTCATGCCGGTCGAGGCATGGGGTCCGGCGCGGCTGCTGATGGGCTGCGCTGCGGCGGGCCATGGCATCTGTATCGAAAGCTGGATCAGCGGACAGGCCCGATCGGGCCATACCGGCCGGATTTTCGGCTTCTATCAGATCCTCTCAAGGCTCGTGGTCATCGGCTCGCAGGTGGCGGTCGGGTATATCGCGGTTGAGACCGAGAACGTGTTTCTGCTGGTCAGCGCTGCCTTCTCGCTCGCTCTTATCCCCGTCGGCCTCACCCGGGCGCATGGACCAGAATTCACTGAGATCATCTCCGTGAATTTGCGAATGCTCTGGCAGCAGGCGCCAGCGGCCGTGATCGGCTGCCTTTATGTGGGCCTGGTCGGTGGACCTTTGACCAGTGTCGCGCCAGCCTATGGCATTCTCATCGGGCTTGATCAATCGGCTGCCATTCTCCTCACGGCCAGCGTTCAGATCGGTGCGCTGGTTGCGCAATGGCCCATGGGGTGGTTTGCCGACCGGTTCGACAGCCGCCTGGTCATGAGCACAGCCGTGCTTGCGGTGCTCGGCGCATCGCTGCTGCTCTGCTGCATTCATCTTTTCACCGGACGCGCGCCGGATGTGTGGCTCTACGGGCTGTTCCTGGTGATCGGCGCAGGGGGCATCCCGATCTATACAGTGGCGGTCGCGCATGCCTATCTGCGGGTCGGGCGCGAGCACGCGGTCAGCCTGTCCGCCGGATTGCTGTTTCTGTGGGCGGCGGGCGCGGGCATCGGGCCGGTTGCCGCAACGAGCGTCATGGAAGTGATCGGCCCACAGGGCCTCCTTGCCTATGTCGGCGCTCTCTCCCTGCTGGTGGCGGTCTATCTCATGGTCCGCATGAGCAGAAAGCCACGGCCGGATGCGGGAGACATCAAAGTGCCGCCGGTTGCCTCCCCCATGCATCCCAGCTTTGCCGCGGCAACCGAAAAAGACAGTCCGACATAGTGCGGCCACCGGACGCAGTGCCTCGCGGCTGCTCAGGCACAAATAGATGGGATATCATCTATTTATATGGCCATTATCGTTATCCCATGAATTCCTCAGTAATACAGCGCCCTCGCAATCTCGGCGCGCTCGTCGGACAGACCGCCCGGCAGTGGCGCCGCGCGGTCGACAAGCGGCTGCAGCCTTTCGGATTAACCGAAGCCACATGGCTGCCTCTCCTGCATCTCGCGCGTGCAGCAAGACCTATGCGGCAGAAGGATCTTGCTGCTTCTCTGGCACTCGACAGCTCGTCGGTGGTACGCCTGCTCGATGCCTTGGAGCAAGGCGGGCTGGTCGAGCGCCGCGAGGGTGACAATGATCGCCGGGCCAAGACGATCACCTTGACCCAGCTCGGCCGGGAAACGGTCGCGCAGGTCGAAGTCATCTCCGCGCAGGTCCGGGATGAGGTGCTGTCGGGCCTGAGCACGGAGGAGTTGGACATTACCTTCCGTGTGCTCGACCATATCTGTGCAAAGCTTGGCCCGAGCGAGGAGGCAGGCCTTGATTGATCAGGTGGCCAATCGCTCGCGGCTCGATGCACGCCCCAGCCCCTTTCCATCGGCGCCCCTCTGGCTCGTCGCGCTGGTGACGCTCACTGGCACGCTCGCCATGCACATCTTCGTACCGGCGCTGCCCAGTGCCGGGCTCGAGCTCGCGGCGAGCAAGAGCGCCATGCAGATGACGGTAAGCCTTTATATTGTCGGGCTTGCCGCGGGCCAGCTCATCTATGGCCCCCTTTCGGACAGGTTCGGCCGGCGGCGGGTTCTGATGGCCGGGCTCGGGCTCTACGCCATTGCCAGCCTGGCTGCGGCTCTGGCCTCCAGCGCCGATGCGCTCATCGTCAGCCGTCTGTTTCAAGCGCTTGGCGGCTGTTCCGGCCTGGTGCTCGGGCGGGCCATCATCCGGGATACGGGTGGCACGATGGATGCCGCCCGCAGGCTCGCCCTCATGAACCTCATCGTGATGGTGGGGCCAGGGCTTGCGCCGGTCGTCGGCGGGGCGCTGGCGACCATGATCGGCTGGCGCTCCATCTTCTATACGCTTTGCGCCTTGGGTCTGTTGACGCTGGTGCTGGCCGCATGGCTCTTGCCGGAGACCAGCCAGCCGTCAAAGCGCGAAGGCCAGTCGCTCACGCGCAACTATGGGCAATTGCTGGGATCGCGCGCCTTTATCGGCTATGCCATAGGCGGGGGCTGTGCCACGACCTCGGCCTATGCCTTCATTGCCTCGGCGCCCTTCATCTTCGTCAATCAGCTCGGCCGCCCCGATCACGAAATCGGTGCCTATCTCGCGCTGCTGATTTTCGGCGTGTGGCTCGGGAACATTCTCACGAGCCGCCTGATCTCGAAGGTGGCGCTTGATCGTCTCATGATCACGGGCAATCTGGTCAGCGTGGTGGCGGCAATCACCTTCCTCGCGATTGTCCTGTCCGGTCACCTTTCCGTCGGCGGGGCTGTCGGATGTGTGTTCCTGTTCACGGTCGGCGCCGGGGTTGCCTCACCACTCGCGCTCACCAAGGCCGTCAGCGTCAATCCTCACGTCATCGGATCGGCATCAGGTCTCTATGGCTTCTCGCAAATGGCAATTGGTGCGATCTGCACAGCGGTTGCGGGGCTCGGCGACAATCCCGCGCTCACCACGGCCCTCGTGCTGGCCGCGGCGGGCGTCATCGGCCAAAGCTCTTTCTGGATTGCCTTACGCAATCACCAGCCCAAGGCGGCCGCATAGATTGGGTGGCCTCGGAGCATGGGCCTCTGCGGGCATAGCCATGGTCGACCCACGCGCAACGGCCCCCGTTCAACCCTGTCGGTCAGGTGATTCATAGTGGTCCTTCACAGCGCGGTCGGTGCGCTGCTGCTGTTGCGGAGACCGGTTTCTCCGCCGCCAACGCATGGTGCCGTAAATGATCGCCGCCGCCAGGATGATGACCAGCACCACATCCATAATGAGCCACCAGAGACCACCCAGGTCCTCGCTTTCCATCAGCCAACTCCTGATCGCTGTTCGCCTTCCAATGGAGAACCCTTGAACGGGACGATTTGATCCGCGCTCAATGAAACATCGACAACGACCATCGACCGGAGCAGCGATGAGCCCCATACACCCGGATGCGGAGCAAGGCTTTTCTCGGAGCCCGGACACTTACATGCGCGGACGGCCAGACTATCCGCCGGAGATTTCCAGCTGGCTCACCGAGGTCATCGGGCTTGGGCCCGACAAGATCGCCGTCGATCTCGGCGCGGGCACGGGCAAGTTTACCCGGTATCTCCTCGGCACCGGCGCATCGGTGATCGCGGTTGAACCGGTCGATGCCATGCGGGCGAAGCTTATGGCGGTGCTGCCGGACGTCGATGCGCGCGTCGGCACGGCGGAGGCGATGTCGCTTCCTGCGGCGAGTGTGGACGCGGTGCTTTGCGCCCAAGCGTTCCATTGGTTCGCAACAGCCGAGGTGCTGACTGAAATCCATCGGGTGCTGAAGCCCGGTGGCATGCTTGGGCTTGTCTGGAACCTGCAAGACCGGCGGGTCAGTTGGGTTTCGGCGCTCGCAGCAATCGTTGCGCCCTATCGGGGCGAGACCCCGCAGGTCTATACCGGCGAGTGGCGCTGCATATTTCCCGCCGATGGCTTCGGTCCCCTGGAGGAGCTCGTCATCCCGCATAGCCATCGCGGTCCCGCACAGCAGGTCATCATCGACCGCGTCCTTTCCACAAGCTCAATCGCCGCCCTGCCCGCCCAAGAGCAAGCTGCTATCGTCGCACAGCTTAATCAGCTCATCGCCAGCACCCCGGCGCTGGCTGGGAAGCGTGAGGTGGTCTTCCCCTATGAAACACGCGCGTTTGCCTGCCGAAAGCTTTAGGGACGCATTTTAACAGATCGGTTAACGTTCCCGTAACGTTTCAGGAACAGCAAAAAATGCTCTTCCAACTGAGCATCTAGCGAGCTTCGAACGTTAAGAGAACATTCGCCACAGAAGAGGCGAGTTGTCACGACCATATTGCATGGCCACGATGGCCTATCATATAATCAACAGATAATTAGCATGCTACAAATCAGCATTATTTACGATGTCACACTCGCAGCTCGAGGCCGGTTTCCTTACCCACCTCTCACTCGCCGCCCGCAAGCTCCAAACCACCTTCGACAGCCTGATCCGGACGCATGGGCTGACGCTATCGCGTGCGCGCCTGCTCCTCCTTCTCTCGAAAGCGGGTGCGGTCAATCAGACCGAACTTGCGGGGCTGCTAGAGCTGGAAACACCCACTGTCGTGCGGCTGCTCGACAAGCTGCAGCAGCAGGGACTGATTCTGCGCCAGCCGGTCGAGGGGGACCGGCGGGCCAAGCAAGTCATGCTGACCAAGAATGCCCGCAGCCAGGTCGCCGAGGTCGATCACGCCGCAAGTCAAATGCGGCATCTCGCTCTCAGAGATATCGCTGAAGCGGATCTCGTCGTCGCCAGCCGGGTTCTCGATCAGGTGATCCGCAATATAGAGGCTCTGACGGGCAACGATCTTTTGCCGGCTGAAAATGTCTCCAGCGAGACGGTTCCACATGAGTAACGTTGAACCAGGCGCTCAACAGGCTGCCGCGCCAGGTGCTGCCCCGGCCCCAGCACCGGCCCCACCGCTCATCCGATCGGTGAGCTGCATCGCCGCCTCGGTGCTGCTCTGGACCACGCAGGGGTTCGGCATGAACCTCGTGGCGGCCAATGTCTATCAGATCCAAGGCTCGCTCGGTGCGAGCCTCAACGAGACGATGTGGCTGCTGGCCGCCTATACGGCACCGAATGCGAGCCTTGCCATTCTGCTCGTGAAGATCCGCAACCAGTTCGGCCTGCGGCGCTTCGCCGAAATCAGCATCGCCGTCTTCGCGGCGGTCGCGCTGCTGCACCTGTTCGTTCGCGACCTCCCATCGGCGGTCGCGGTTCGCTTCGTGGCGGGGATTGCCGCTTCGCCGATCTCGTCACTTGGCTTTCTCTACATGCTCGATGCGTTTCCTGCCGCGCGGAAGATGACATGGGGTCTGAGCCTTGCCTTGACCTGCTCGGCGGCCAGCCCCTCAATTGCGCGGCTCATCTCGCCACCGCTCATCGATATCGGGCTCTGGCACGGCTTGTACATGCTGGAGATCGGGCTCGCGCTGCTGTCGCTGGCGGTCGTCTATCTCTTGCCGCTCACGCCTGTTCCCCGAACCAAGGTACTGCATTGGCTGGATTTCGTCAGCTATCCCCTGATCGGGATCAGCTTCGGCCTGCTGGCAGTGGTTCTCAGCCTCGGCCGCTTCTATTGGTGGTTCGAGGCACCGTGGCTCGGCGTGTGCCTTGCCGGGTCGATCATTGCCTTTGCCCTTGCTGCTGCGATCGAGATCAATCGCGAATCTCCGCTCATCAATCTGCGCTGGCTGATGACGCCAGAGATCCTCCATTTCGCGATCGTGCTCCTGGTGTTTCGCATCGTGCTCTCGGAACAGACCTCCGGCGCAATCGGACTTTTCCAGAATATCGGCCTTTTGAACGAGCAGAGCCAAACGCTTTATCTGGTCATTCTCGCCGCAACGATCCTTGGCGGGCTGACGAGTGCCGCCCTCCTCAACATCGAGCGTGTTTCAGTCCTTCACGCGGTGGCGCTGGCTTGCATCACCGTGGGTGCCTTCATGGATGCTCATTCAACGAACCTGACGAGGCCTGCCAATATGTATATGAGCCAAGGGCTCATTGCCTATGGCGGCGGGCTGTTCCTGCCACCGGCAATGATGGCGGGTTTCACGAAGACGCTCAAACAGGGACCCACCTATATCACCAGCTTCATCATGCTGTTTCTGGCGACCCAGAGCTTGGGCGGACTGATCGGATCGGCCGCGTTTGGGACATTCGTCACCTTGCGAGAAAAGTTCCACTCCAATCAGCTTGTTGAGAACATCACACTGGCCTCGCCCATCATTGCCGATCGCGTCCATCAGCTTGGGGCCGCTCATGGTCGGGTCCTCACTGATCCGATCCTGCGCAATGCGGAAGGCAGCGCGCTGCTTGCCCAGCAGGCGACGCGGGAAGCCTATATCCTCGCCTATAACGACGCGTTCCTCCTGATATCCGTGATCGCAGGTCTCGCGCTCGCCGGCCTCGTGATCACCGTGATCTGGAGCAGATTACGCCTCCTGCTCTTGCCGGCGGCAAAAGCTGCGGAGGCGTCCTGAGCTCGTATCATGTCTAAAGTCATTCCTTTCATCCGCACCATCGGCATAATCCTTATCGGCGTGACCGGCGCATTGCTCGTCCTTTATGCCTGGGGGCTGCCGCCCTTTCACAGCTCCACCGAGATCACGGAAGATGCGTATGTGCGTGGGCAGGTCACGATCATCAGCCCACAGCTTGCGGGTTACGTGACGGACGTTCCCGTGAGGGATTTCCAGCAGGTCAAGGCGGGTGATCTCATCGTCCGCATCGATGATCGCATCTTTATTCAGAAGCTCAATCAGGCGCAGGCTCAGCTTGCCATCCAGCAGGCGAACCTCAGCAAGGCAACCCAGGACCAGCGCTCAGCGGAAGCAAGGCTCGCCTCCAGCCAGGCACAGGCTGTGGGAGCCCAGGCGACACTCAACACAGCGCAGACGACCGAAGCGCGCGTTGCCTTGCTGCTGAAGCGGGGCGTCTCGACCCAACAGGCGGAAGACCAGGCCAAGGCGGAGCTCGAGCAGGCCCGCGCGAGCTTGAAAGAGGCCCAGGCTGCCGTTGAGGTCGCACGCCAGGATCTGCAATCGATCATCGTCAACCAGCAATCACTGAAAGCGGCCATTCAGAATGCGGAAGCTGCCGTGCAGCTTGCGGAAATCGACTTGCAGAACACCCGCGTCACTGCCCCGCAAGACGGCAGGCTCGGAGAAATCGGCGTTCGGCTTGGACAGTATGTGACGGCCGGCACCCAGCTCACTTCGCTCGTTCCCGACCGCAAGTGGATCGTCGCGAATTTCAAGGAGACCCAGCTCTACGGTATGAAAATCGGCCAGCCCGTCCGCTTCACCGTGGATGCGCTGGAGCATGCAGAGCTTACCGGACATATCGAGGCCTTTGCGCCGGCGACCGGATCTGAATTCTCGGTGTTGCGGCCGGACAATGCCACCGGGAATTTCACGAAGATCGCGCAGAGACTTCCGGTGCGCATATCGATAGATCCCAGGCAACCGCTGGCCGAGCGGCTCGCACCGGGCATGTCGGTTGTGGTGAGCGTTGATACGACCGCGGCAGCGGAGGCGACGCCTGGGGCCCCTGTGGCGCAGCCCTCACCGCCGGTTGCGCAGAATGAGACGCCGCGGGGCAACAACGATTAGCTTCTTGCTTGGTCCCTGGTTGGCCGCAGCGGCCGGCGGCTCGAGGCGAGACCTCGGCGCGCGCTGAGAGCGCAAGCGTCGCCATGAGGTCAATTGGCATGGAAGGGATTGTGTTGGGACGGGCGGCGCCACCAGAAACGCAGGCGACCGGATATGGGAGCGCTGCCAGTCTGCCTGACCTATCCTCCCCGCAAACGAAACTTGCCTATCCCCGTAAACGAAAAAAGGCCGGAATAATCCGACCTTTCCCGTTCTCAACCGCCGCCAGTACATCCGTGGTCGGCGGCGAGACGTATTCCTGTCTGATCAAGCGATCTTCAGCTGCTCGGCGGAAGACTTTCCGGAGCGATTGTCGCGCACGACCTCATAGGACAGCTTGTCGCCTTCGCGCAGCATATCCAGGCCCGAGCGCTCAACGGCGGAGATATGAACGAACACATCCTTGCCGCCGTCATCCGGCTGAATGAACCCATATCCCTTGGTTGCATTGAACCACTTTACGGTGCCAGTACTCATGACGAGCCCTTTCTAGCAATTTTTCCTTCCTTGCTGATGAACAGCAAGAGTTAGCGCGATTTTTGAAGGAAGAGCTTGTCTCGGCACGCAGAAGCGTGGTCGTAACGAAGTTTCATCTACAAAAGATCGACAAATCCAAGATAAGAGATCCCCTAGTACCTGTCAAGATTGCGGTCTTTTCCTTGGTCGAACAGCTTTTCCCGAGGAGCGCGTTTCCCTCTCGAGCCGCTCCTTTTCAGCGCGCAGCGCGCGCAAGCGGGCCGTATTGCTGTTCCGCCGATCAATCTCAGCCTTGATGATAGCACGGGCCGCTGCGTCTGTCGCCGCCGCTTTTTTCTCCGATGCGCTCAGCTGCCGCTCGGGGTGCACACCTACTGGCGGCGCTATTGTTGTTTTGCGATGAACAGCCACCCACAATCCTTTCTCGTCACATGGTGCACGCTACTTGGCTTGAGGCAGACAGCGCTCACCAGGGTCGGTTCGGCCTGTTCACTAATATAGGTCGATCAGCGAAAATCACCAGATCACGGGCGCTCAAAAGCTGGATATTTGGCAAATCCATCAGGATGATGACAGTTTCGCGGCGCAGCGGCCCGATGCCGCCACCACTCTCGGGCTTCTTGCTGAAGGAAGGGTTGCGCCCCCATATTGCGCCGGATCCGCACCGCCGCCTCCGCTGGCAATCATACAAAGAGGATCCTCCATGAGCGATGTTCCTTCCATCACCCTCAATGACGGACACAGCATTCCCCAACTCGGCCTTGGTGTTTGGCAGACGCCGGCGGCGCAGACCGCCCATGTGGTCGAGGAGGCGCTAAGGGTTGGCTATCGCCATATCGATACGGCCGCCATCTATGGGAATGAAGCCGGGGTCGGAGAGGCCGTCCGCAATTCCGGGCTGCCGCGGAACGAGATCTTCGTTACCACCAAGCTCTGGAACGATGATCAGGGCTATGACGAGACACTCCGGGCGTTCGATAAAAGCCTCAAGCAGCTCAGGCTTGATCACGTCGATCTCTATCTCATCCATTGGCCGGCGCCACGCCGGAATGCCTATGTGGAGACCTGGCGCGCCTTAATCCGTCTCAAAGAGGAAGGACGGGCCCGTTCGATCGGGGTTTCGAACTTCAACCCCGACCATCTCCGCCATATTGTCCGCGAGACCGATGTCAGACCGGTGCTGAACCAAATCGAGCTTCATCCGCGATTCCAACGCCGCGACTTACGCGAGGCGCATCGAGAACTTGGGATTGCGACCGAGGCGTGGAGCCCCCTTGGCCAGGGAACCTTGCTCGATCATCCCGTCATTCGCGAGATTGCGCGCAAGCATGACCGAACTCCGGCACAGGTGATCATCCGCTGGCATATTGAGAACGGGATCATCGTCATCCCGAAATCGGTGACGCCGAGCCGGATCGCGGAGAATTTCGACGTGTTCGGTTTCCGCCTGGATCAGGCGGAGCTCGAGCAGATCAACAGGCTCGATGATCCGAATGGCCGGATCGGACCGGATCCGCTCACGGCGACATTCTAACTAAGCTCTGCCCGAGCAACTCCGGACCGACCACAAGGGGGGCGGCGGGCATCAACCGAGCCGCTCCAGCCGCGCATGCCTCTCCGCCGCCTCGTGACGGCCTCGCTTGAGCCTGTAGAGCGCGCGATCGGCTTGCTCGAAAATGGCGTCGATGCTCATACCGCCTTCGGGCCGCCACTCCGCCACGCCGATACTTACGGTGGTCGAGATTGCCTGCCCTCTCCAGAGCAGCTTCTGGCCGGCGATCATGTGCTGGATGTCGTCGGCGACAGCGCGGGCGTCCGCCTCGCTCAAACCCGGCAAGATCGCGTTGAACTCATCTCCGCTCAGCCGCCCCAGCACTCCAAATGGGCCGGCGCGACGTGCGGCGATATCGCCGATCAGCCGCAGATAGGCATCTCCCGCCGCATGGCCATAGGTATCGTTGATCTCCTTGAAGCGGTCGACATCGATGAGCAGGATCGAGAAGCCCTGCCCAATGCGTAGTCCCCGCTTCATGCAGGCATTCGCCATGGCCATCAGTTTGCGGCGGTTCGGCAATCCGGTCAGCTCGTCGATATTGGCCAGCGCCGCCAGTTTGCCGCGCAACCGGTCGATCGTCATCAAGAGGAAGCCCAAATTCCAGACGCTGCCCCCGAAAATGACGGCCAGCAGATTGTAGGCTGCAACGCGATAATAGGCTTCCGTCGACAGGTGACCAGTCAGCCGCAGCAGATTTTCGGTGGTTTCCGCGCCATGTCCGATGAGAGCGAGGATCATCGCAATTGCGGCGACGGTCGCACCCAGTTTCCATCGCCCGTGTCGAAGAAGGCAAGCAAGGCTCAGGCCCAACGGGATCATCTGGAATGCGGCATAGATCACGTTCTGGCTTGCCCTGCCCTGCCCCGCCAAGGACATGGCGATCAGGCTGACCAACGTGATGGCGACCGATATACGCCAATCCGTTCGCAGACCATAAAAGGTCCGCACACCCACCCAAACGAGGCAGAAGCCGGCGACCACTAAGGCGATACCGCCGAAAGTGAAGGCCCGCCCATAGCCCTCAAGGGCAAGCAGTCCGCCACCTGCCGTGGTCATCACGCAGGCCACGAACCAGTGATTGACGCCCGGCAAGCCACGATACGCAAAAACGATGCCCGCCCAAATCGTGCAGAGCGACAGTGAGTTCAGAAGAATGATGACGTAGAGGGTCAGAAAATCGAGCTGCATTCTTCTGAAATCGGCGGGCTTCGCTTAAGCGGAATGGTCCTTCTCTCACCGCTTAAGCGGTGGACATAGCGCATGGGAGCAGCCGACGCCAGTGGCCGCTCATCGCAAAAGTGCCGCCGAGCATCCTCTCAGATGTCATTCAAAAGACGAGATCTGGATAGTCGTTCCGCTTGGCGTGCTGTTCGAAATCCTATGGAACCGAATCCCAATGAGGCGCGTTTATAACCCCGCGCGTGGCTTCGGTCGCGCGCGGGCCGACGGGTCTCGAGATGCCCCCATTTAGAACCCGTCGGCTTATCGGCAAACTCTCTCCTCCATGCTGCATAGCAAAAAAGAATCGTCTCGGCCTCAGTTTCGGCGCAGATTGGTCCTACTACGGAGTGGTGCGCTGAAGGCCTCAGACAGGGAGATAGGCCGATCCGATGGTGCTTTTCCTCTTAATGCTTACGTGTCTCGGCGTCTCAGGATGGCTGGGCCTAAGCTGGTATCGCGAGAAGCGGCGCGATCGTGAAAATCGCCGCCTCCTGCGGCAACACACAAGACGAACGGGCTCGGACTAGAGTCGTTCCTGTCTAGCCTCGCAGGGAGGCCGTTCGCTCTTCTCCGGGAGTTGCCAAACCGCTCTTGCTCAGGGCGTGGTCGTTCTCGTCTCCCGAGCGACATCCAACCGCCTCAGTAGTTATCGCAACAAGGCGGCTAGAGGTCGCTCTCTCGCGAAATGCCGCTCCTCGTCGAAAATCGCACTGATCCCTCGTACAAAATGGGAACCTCGCGCCGCAACCTCAGTTGTTTCCGCGACATCCTCCGCTGACGGTGAATGCGACGGGACCAGCCGATGGGCGTCTCAAATCGCTTCGCATCGCCGGCGGTGTGCAGGCGCATGCCTGGACGTTGGCAAGCGCTCGGCGAGGAAGCCCTAATCAGCGGGCGTCTCGCAGCGACAATGCCGTCCGGAGGTCATTGATCAGAGGTGCGAGGAATGAACAGCATCATCTATCTCATCGGGCTCATCGTGGTCGTTCTCGCCGTCCTGTCATTTCTCGGCCTTGCTTAAAAGGAGCACCGCCATGGCCTCAGATGCAAGCTTCTCGTCAAATCAGAAGACTTCCACCAGCGACAAGTCGAAAAACACCTTCGGCAGCGAGAACACCGCTGTGCGGGACGATATGGAGAATGCCAAGAGCGCGATGTCGAAGGGCGCATCGGGTGTCGTGTCGGGTGTGCAGAACATGGCGCGCGAGACGATCGAGAGCGGCAAATCGGCGACGACCGAGAGCATTCGCGATTTCACCGCCGCTGTCCGCAAAGCGTCCGAAGAACTCGGCCAGCGGGATCAATCGATGGCAGCCGATCTGGTGCGCCGCGCCGCATCGGGCCTCGAGCAAACCGCGGAAGCTATCGAAGGTACCAGTCTGGATGACCTGGCACGCTCGATCACGAGCTTCGCGCGGCGACAGCCCACAGCCTTCCTGATCGGGGCGACGCTGACGGGCATCGCACTCGGCCGGTTTGCCCGCGCATCGCAAGCCCATGAGCATGAGCATGAGCACGACCGCAGGACCGGCAATGGATCCATGTATTCGTCCAGATCATCCGGCCGGGGATATGATCGGCAGGATCTCGATCGGGGCAGCTATCCCGCTGGCGAGAGCTATTCAGGCGGCTCGCGCTATTCCGGGGTGACCGGGCAGTCGGCCGGCATGGATCTCGACAATCCGACGGGTGGAAACAGCGGGGTGAGTGGTACCAATTCGACGAGCGAGTATCTTGCCCGTGAGAACCAACCCGGAGGCAGCAATGTCCGTTGAGCCTCGCGCCAGTAAGAGCGTCCCTGAACTCTTCGGCGACCTCATGCAGGAGGCGACGGAGCTGCTGCGTGCAGAGGGACGGCTCATTCGGGCGGAGCTGTCGGACAAAGTCACTCAGGTTCAGATCGCCGGCGGGTCGCTGGCAGCGGGCGCTATCTGTCTGCTCGTCGCGCTCATCGTCCTGGCGCAGGCGCTGGTGATCGCGCTTGCCAAGATGATGGAACCGGGATGGGCCGCACTCATCGTGGGCGTGGTGCTCGCCCTGATCGGCGTTGCTCTTCTCTACAAGGGCAAGAAAAACCTCGATCCGGCAAATCTGACGCCTACACGGACCGCCGAACAGTTTCGCAAGGACAGCAAGCTCGTCAGGGAGCAAACGCAATGAGCATGGAAACCGAACGACTGGCCCGTGAGGCCGAACAGCATAGGACCCACCTGGACAGCACCATAGATCAGCTCAAAAGCCGGCTATCGGTCGGGCAGATCGTCGATGAAATGTGGTCATATGTCCGCGAGGCCAAGGTGCCGAAATGACTCAGAATCTCGGACGTCAGGTCCGTCAGAACCCCCTCGCCCTCGGACTGATAGGAGCCGGCGTGGCCTGGCTTTTTCTCGGCCAGGGAAGCCGGAGCGATCGCGCCAACTGGCGCGGCGAGGGAGCCTATGACGATGCCTATTTCGACCCGTACCGGGCGGAAGGCGCTTCATCGGACGACGCTTACATGTCCAATGGCGGATCCCGGGCCAACGGCTCCTCCCGATCTAGCACGATGCACTCGCTCGCGGACACGACCAAATCGGCTGTCTCGGGCGCTATGGAAGGCGCGCAGAAGACATTTGGCACGGTCAGCGATGCGACCACCAATGTCGCCGGAAGCGTGAGACATTCCGCCCGCAGCCTGTTGCACAAAACGTCCAGCACAGGCTATCGCGCCAATGAGATGGCACAGTCGACCTGGCGCAATCTCATGCGGTCGCTGCAGGATGAGCCATTGGTGGTCGGTGCAGTGGCAGTCGCCATCGGTGCCGCAATCGGCGCATCACTGCCCCCGACCCGGCAGGAGGATAAGCTCCTCGGCGGCGCTCGCGATCAGCTGAAGGACAGCTTGACGAGCTATGGCAAGGACGCTGCCGACAAGGCGCAGCGGGTTGCCTCGGAGGCCTATCAGGCCGGCCGCGAGAAGGTCTACAATCCAGATGACAAGGATGCCAGCCTGGCTGACACGGTGATCTCGGCAGGCGAAGCCGCAACCGAAGCCGCCAAGAACGCCGCCCAGAAGGAAGGGCTGATGTAATATTCGAGGCCCGTGGCAGCAGCGATCGTCCCGGAAACAGGAGGCGATCGCTGCTTGCTGCCTGCGTCCATGATTTCATGCTGAAGGGTCGCCACTCCCGGCTCGCCGCCCATCGACCAGACGATTTCAGGAGATGAGGATTGGCCTTTTCTGATTCGGCTGGGCAGAAATATCTGGCATTGACGGGGTATGCGGAGCTCTTGAATGACCGCGACAGGATCCGTGAGCTCTGGTCGATACCGACGAAAGCCTGGTGGATTGGTTCTGTGGATCCTTACATTCGGCTCCTCAAAATCAAACCCAGAGATGCCCAGTATTGGGACAGTCCAGGGACAGTCGCGAGCTATATCAAGATGATAGCGGCAGCTGTCAGCGACGCGCGACCGGCAATCGGCGGGCATGCGAAGGTGCGGATGTAGGCGGCAACTTCGCTCCACCAGATAAAAAGACCAGCTGCGCCCCAGCTGGTCCCTTCCTTTCTCCCGAAATTTCTGTTCATCTTCACTGTCTCTGATCAGGGAGTATCCCCAATGGAAGAAGCGGGCGTTGGTTGGATTGCTGCGATTATCATCGGTGGCATCGCGGGCTGGCTTGCCGAGATGTTCATGAAGAGCGACACCGGGATCTTGATGAACATCATCCTCGGTGTGGTCGGCGCCATCATCGCGAATGCAATACTCGGCCTCTTCGGGGTGACGTTGGGCGGATGGCTCGGCTATCTCGTGGCCGGCTTCATTGGCGCCTGTATTCTCATTGCAGTGGGCCGGCTCATTAGACGCTGAGCACTCTTCACCAGCGAGCTACATGATCTCAGCCCTTGGCATGGCCTGCTCGGTAGCCAAGTTTGCCGGGCCGGCCAACACGATCTGGTTGCGTCCGGTGCGTTTGGCGCGATAGAGGGCGGCATCCGCCTCCTCCAGGAGGTGCTTGGGGTCGATCTGGCCTTCGGACACGGCCACACCGATGCTGATACTCGGACTGACCTGCCGACCGGCTATGTGGCTCGCCTGGGCTTGGAAAGCCGCTCGCAGGCGCTCGGCCACGCTCATCGCCTCTTGAGCAGATGTGTTCGGCAGGAGGCAGACCATTTCATCGCCGCCGATGCGGAATACCATATCTTGCTTGCGCAGAATGCTCTCGGCGGTCCGGGCGGCCACCACCACGACCTCATCACCGACCGCGTGACCGAACAGGTCGTTGATTTTCTTGAAGAGATCGATGTCGAGGGCGAGCAGGGCGAGCGATCTCGCAGGCGCCCCCCCGCTCAGACGCGCCACATAGTCGTCATATGCCCGCCTGTTGCGGAGCCCCGTCAAGGGGTCGAGCAGAGCCATCTCGTAATTCTGCAGAGAGGCACGCTCACGGACCATGGCGATCATGAAGGCGCTCACCAGAAGCGCCTGAGCAACGCCTAGAAAATTATACACCAGTACGGACCAGATAGCCGTCTCTTGAGACCCTAAAGGGCCCGGCAGGATCGGCGCGGCGATGGCCCGCGCAAAGCCACAGGCGGTCGCAATCGAGAACAGCCAGAAGAGTGCGGTGCGCGAGGGAAGAGCCTCATGGCGGGCGCGCCAAAATTCCCAGGCGGCCAGCCCATTGAACAGAGTGACGATCAGGCTCCTCACCACCGAGCTGAAGCCATAGAGCTCATAAGGACCGAAGATCGTGGCTGACAAGATGAGCCAAAGCAGCGGAGGAAAGAGAGTGCAGAGGAGAAGAGGTCGGCGGTCATTGATGGCGCGGGCCGCCTGCCAGGCGAAGCCATAGGCCAGCAGAATGGCAAGCGCTCCGAGCCGCCCAGCCCATAATCCCGGCAGGAGCCAGGGGGCAGCGATCAGAACGCCACCCAGGGCGCCGAGAATGAGTGGCAGGGAGAACCAGAGATAGCAGCCGTTCCTACCATCCCGTATCCAGAAGATGACGAGCAGGCTGCTGATCGTGGCGATCAGCACCACGCTGTACATGATGATCGTCGAAATATCGACGCTCAAATGCTGCCTCGCTGCTCAGATCTGCACTTGCCAGATGGCCCCGTCGACCCTTCGCGGCTCTGGCCGGTGACATTGGTATGATCACCCATTAACAAAGATGCAAAGGGATCTCCAGTTTGCCGGCACAATGCCGGCAAAGCTGCCCGATCCTGATCTATTGGCTAACGAAACCCCTCATCCCGCCTTGGGGCGCAGGCAAAATCCCGCCGCGCGCGCCTTCAAAAGCAACGAGGAATCACTCGTCACCTGCTCGGGAGGTCTCGAGTGGGAGCAGGATCACGCATCGGACGCCATCCGGGCCAAAGTCCAGCCTGGTCTCCGCATTGAGCTGATAGCGGAGCGCACGCTCGATCAGTTCCGTGCCATAGCCGCGACGGCGCGGCGCGCCATCGTCTGGCATCCGCACATTGCTCTCGCGCCATTCGAGAACGATCCAGGCTCGAACCTGCTCCTCCTTTATGGTCCAGCTGACCGACAATTTGCCAGCCGACTGAGCCAAGGCACCATATTTGATCGCGTTTGTCGCAAGCTCATGCAAGGCAAGCCCCATGGTCTGGGCTGCTCCGGCAGTCAGATTGGCGGAAGGGCCGTCCACATGCACCTTTTCGGGGGCGCGGCCCTCATGCAGATGGGCGGCGAGTTCTGCCAGAACGATCGCGCGAACGTCTGCCTCATTCCTATCGCCCTGCGCGAGGAGGCCCTGCACTCTGCTCAGGGCGAGCAGGCGGCTTTCGAATTCAGTTCTAAACGCGTCGAGTGAAGGGCTCAGCCGCATGGTGTGATTGGCGATGGACATTACCACCGCAAGAAGATTCCGGGTGCGGTGCTGAAGCTCGGCGATGAGGACCTGCTGACGGTTCTGCAAATCGCGGAGGTCATGGACGTCGGTCATAGTCCCGACCCACTCCCCGCTCAAAATGGGTCTTGCCCGGGTTTGATGCCACCTGTATTCGCCATCGGAGCGTCTGACGCGGTGCTCATGAACATACTCGCCGTTCTGCTTCGCGTGCTGCCAGGCCTGCAGGGCGCCTTCACGATCATCTGGATGCACTGCCTCCAGCCAGGCAAGCCCGGAGCTGTCCTCACTGCTGATGCCTGTGAATTCGACCCATTGCGGGCTTGCCCAATGCCTCTCACCATCAGGCTGCCCCCGGAAGACGAGCTGTGGAATATTGGTCGCAAGCAACCGAAACCGCTCCTCGGTCTCTCGGAGTTGATTTCCTATTTCATGCTGTTCGGTGCGATCGCGGGTGATCTTGACGAAACCGCGGCTTCGATCCTTGAGCGGCATCAACAAGCCAGAGGCCCAGAAGCGGCTCCCGTCCTTGCGGACATGCCACCGCTCGTCGAATGCGCGCCCCTGGGCAAGAGCCTGCGCTCGCTCTTCGTCAGCGGCGCCGGCGCGAAGGTCCTCAGGGGTGAAGATCACGTCGGCCATGCGGCCTAAGATTTCCTCCTCGGTATATCCAAACAGGCGTTGAGCGCCTGTGTTCCAGCTCGTCGTCACTCCAGTCGGGTCGATGGTGAAAATCGCAAAGTCACCAGCACTGTCGATGGCGAGCTCAAAGAGCTCATCCCTCAATGTCCTTGGTGTAACCGCTTCCTCGTGAGGTCCATTCACGCATGGCTCCTCTTGCGCTTATCCGATCTCAGATGCCTCCTGCTAGTGGCACTCAGCAGGAACGCCAGTTGTGGTGCCCGGTTCCGTTCACAGGATGGGGCCGATCAGCCGCTGGTATTCCCGCTCGGGCTGGCCATAGGCGTCCGCGGCAAAGGCCTCGAGACCGATGCGGTTGCGTATGGTGAGGTAGCCACGCTCAGCGCGAATGAACCCGCTCCCCTCCAGTTCATGGAGCGCGGTCGTGACGCTCGGGCGGCGCACAGCCAACATCAGTGAGATGAATTCGTGGGTCAGCGCAATCTCATCGCTCTCAGTCCTGTCATGGCACATCAAAAGCCAGCGGGCCAATCGCTTGTCGATCTGATGAACCGCGTTAGACAGAGAAGTGAAAGCGGTCTGTATGGCCAGGCAGTGCACGAATTTCAGGAGAAGAGATCTGAACTCACTGCTTCGCTCTAGGGCTGCAAGGAAAGACGGGTAAGGCAGGCGAAGGCCTTCGCCCGGAACCTGGACGAAGACTTCGAGGGCTGACCTGTCGATGCCCAAGGCAGCGCAAGTGGGCGAAAAGCCGTCCCGCCCGAACAAGCCAGCTTCAGCGCGATTTCCTTGCGGCGAGATTGCAATAACCGACAATATTCCAGAATTCGGGAAATAGACGTGATCAACGGGTTCATCGGGGGTCGCAACAACCATAGACCTCGGCAGATCTACGGGTTCGGTGTCGCGGCAGATTGCAATCATTTCCTCCCTGGGGAGCAAAGAAAGCAATCGGTTTTTTATATTCGGCCGAAGAGAAATGTTCATTGCCCTCATGTTCGTTTAGGACAAGAGCATCACATCTCCCAGCCGTCCACGCCCAAGATCTCGTTAAAACAATGCCGCCCTTATATCAGCAATGCGGCCATAAAGACAGTTTGTACGGTATATGACACGCCCGCATTTTGCGACGTAATCGGATAATTATCCCGTCAGGTTTTTGGGTGGGCGGGCAGCGTGAGACATCAGCCAAACGGGGTGTTGATCGTCGAGGATGAGCCAATGATCTCGATGATGATCGAAGACATGGCTCTCAATCTGGGCTGGCAGATTGTTGCCAGCGTTCACACCGAGCGCGATGCGTTGCGGGTCTTGGAAGAGCGCATACCAGCCGCCGCCATTCTCGACCTCAAACTCGGATCAAGCTTGAGCCTGCCCGTTGCCGCTGCATGTCGGCGACAGAATGTGCCCGTCATCTTCATCACAGGCTATTCACTCGTTGATCTTCCGCCGGAATGCGCCGGCGCACCGGTGCTGAACAAGCCCTTCTCACAAAGCGATCTCAACACAGCGCTCCAGCAGATCACGCGATAGGCTTTCAACCTCTGACGCTCGCCGGGGCCTCGACCACCGCAATGATCCTGCCCAGGAGCTGGTGAAGCTCATCTCTGTGGCCTGACCGGGCAGCAGACACGGTCTCCTCCGAGGTCATGACCACCGTCAGATCGAGGGAGGGGACGATATAGAGCATCTGTCCGCCAAAACCCCAACCATAATGGACGAGATGGCCTTGGATCTCGCGCTGAAACCAACCATAGCCATAGCCATCGCCGGTATAGCGCGAATGGGTGCGCGGCTGCCAAGACTGCTCGATCCATTGCGGTGAGATCAGCTGCCGGCCGGCTTTTGTCTTGCCACCATTCCGGTAGAGCTCGCCAAAGGCCAAGAGCGACTTCGGGCTCATGGCCATCTGGTTGCCGCCGAGATAGATGCCTTGCGGATCCTGCTCCCAGGCGGTGATGGCAAAGTCATCCAGGGGGCCAAGCCAGTCCTTGGCCAAAGCAAGGGTCGAGCGCCCGGTCAGGCGGGTCAGAATGGCTGAGAGAAGATGGGTCGATCCGGTCGAGTACAGCATCTCGCCCCCGGGGTCGTCATCGAAAGGCTGTGCAAGCGCGGCGCGGACCCAATTGGCGCTTGCGACCCAGCGGCCATAATTGGGGCCTGAGGTGCGCCCCAGCCCCGCCTGCATCGAAAGAAGATGGCCGATCGTGATCTGCTGGATGCGCGGATCGGGATTGTCCGGCAGCTGATCCTTCAAAATCGGGGCGATGCGTTGGTCAACGCCTTCGAGCACGCCCTTGTCGATCGCGATGCCCACCAGAGCTGAAATGATCGATTTGGACGCCGATTTGATATTGGTCGGCGCGTCGACCGAATTGCCGCGATAGCCGCGCTCGCCGATCACCGTGCCGTCATGAGCGACTATTACAGTTTCGAGCGGCGCGAGCGCTTCTGCCTGATCGAGCAGGTCTGAGATGGAGGGGATGAGAGCCGAATTCGGTTCTGATCTGGCCCTATCAAGCTGGGGCGTGATCAGAAGAAGGCAGGCGGCCAGGGCGATCGAGAGATAGCGCATCGCCTTTAGCTAAGCCCATCCCGGCACAGGTAAATAAAGCTGAGCCAAGATTTCCGCCGACATCACCGGGATTTGATCACCGCTTGCCCCTTGCGCGCAGGCTAGCGCCGGCCAGACCTAGCACTGGAGAGGGACAGCGGTACGGTCAGTCCGTTCGTTCGCCTTCAGTGCCAGTGCTCGCAGCCTCCGTCGGATCGCGCCTGATCACCGAGCCCGGCCCTGCCTGCACCGAAGGGTCATAGCCCGAGTCCGGATCGTTCTCATCCTGCGACAGATCCTTCTCCTCGGCATTCTCTTCCGCAGTGACATCAGAACCCGGCGCCGGGCGCAACTCGCCGTCATCGTAGGTGGTGCCGGGCTGCTGGGCAGAAAGCGGGTCGCCGCCTGCGAGCAGGAGTGCCACCGCAACGCCGCCGACCAGATATCCCAATTTCATTGTACACTCCGCAAGGACGCCTGCTCCGACAAACAGCGTAACGCGCGCAGTTCAGCGCCGCAATCGATCCTGACTGCTTGCCCAAGAAGCCAAACGATAATCTTATTGTTTGATTTATTTCTGATTACTCAGCCCGCTGAAGCATCGCCAGTCTCGCTCCAAATCCAATCAGCAGGACGCCGAAGGTAAATTGCTGAACTCGCCTGACGAGAGGGTAGCGGGTAAGGATGCGGGCCATTCCCGATCCAGCAAAACCCAAGATGATATCGAAGATGACACCCATCCCCACCAGGATAAGACCGAGAAGCGCGAATTGGACGGCCGCGTTGCCAAGATCCGGCTGGACGAACTGGGGGAGCAGGACAGAGCAGAACAGGAGCGCCTTGGGATTGGTGAGATTGGTGAGCAAACCCCGCGAGATGGCGGTCACTCGCGTGAATGGCCGAATATCCTGCTTCTGGTGTTCGGGGTGGGATGTCAGGATCTCGGAGCGTATGAGGCCAATGCCAAGCCATACGAGATAGGTTGCTCCTGCTAGGCGCACCAGTTCAAAGGCGATGGGGAACGTCTTGAGGAGCGCTGCAAGGCCAATGGCCGCAAAGCTCACATGGGCCGCACGCGCCATGGCCAGCCCAAAGGCCGTCGCAAGCACATAGCCGCGACCGCGCAGTGATCCGGCTTGTAGCATCAGAATCATATCTTGGCCGGGCACCAAGTAGGCGATGGCGAGCGCGCCCAGGAACATCCAAATGTCGCTCACGTGCGTCCTCCGGACCGTCACTCCGGAATGAGCTTAGCGTATATGCCAGGGGCCAATCCTTGCGAAGCTTGCCGTGATATGCGCAGAATTTGGCATAATCTGCCATAACAGACGCAAGGACATCCGGGATATGCCAAGATGAAGCTGGACGCGATCGACCGCCGCATCCTCCTGGCGCTTCAGCGGGATGCAAGGCTCACAAATGTAGAGCTGGCCGATGAGGTCGGCCTCTCCCCCTCCCCTTGCCTGCGGCGGGTGCGTCTTCTGGAGGGCGCGGGCGTGATCCGGGGTTATCACGCCACACTTGACCGCGCTGGCGTGGGGCTCGGCCTCACGATTTTTGTCAGCATCAAGGTTGAACGGCATCACGATCAACAAGCGAATGCCTTTCGCGAGGCTGTCGTTGCCCTGCCCGAGGTCATCTCCTGCCACCTCGTCTCGGGCGAAGCCGACTTCCTGTTACAGGTGGTGGTGCCTGATCTTGCCGCCTATGAGCGGTTTCTCCTCGGGACGCTTCTGAAGCTCCCGGGCGTTGCAGATATCCGCAGCAATTTCGCGATACAGACGGTGAAAGCCGAGAGCCCGCTGCCGCTCAGCCATCTGCAAAACCCCTAAGGGGCTCCCCACGCCTTGGCAACGCGGAGGCTAGGGGATGGCCGATGCAGCGGGCCGGCGAGAGCGCTCGAGCATTTGGGAGATGAGGAAGATTGCCAGGCCGCCCAGGGCCAAAGCGCAGCCAACCCAGCCGGTTGAGGTCCAGCCATAGCCTGCAGCGATGGCCAACCCACCAAGGAACGGGCCAAGGGCGTTGGCAGCATTGAATGCGCTGTGGTTCAGGGCGGCTGCCAGGGTCTGCGCGTCTTCCGCGACATCCATGAGGCGGGTCTGCAGTGCGGTCGCAAGCCCGCCGCCGCAGCCGATCAGAAACACAACAATCGAGATCGCCCAGATATTGCCGGCCGCAAAGGGATAGAGCGCGAGCGATGCAGCGCTCCAGATGAGGACGGCGCCAATTGTCGGAACGAGCGCCCTGTCCGCGGCCCAGGCGGTTACGAGATTGCCGGTGGTCAGACCAACACCGAACAGGCCGAGCACGATTGGCACGAAAATGGGCGAGACCCTGGTCACGTCCATCAGGGTCGAGGCGGCATAGGTATAGACCGCAAACAAGCCACCAAAGCCGATCGCGCCGATGGCAAGGGTCAGCCAAACCTGCCCTCGTTTCAAAGCGCCCAGTTCGCGCAAGGGACTTGCGCCAGCATCAGGTTTATCGCGAGGGGCAAAGAGTGCCACCAGGACCACGGTCAGGAGAGCAAGCACGGCCACCAGGGCAAATCCCCATCGCCAGCCGAAGACCTGACCAAGCCAACTGGCTGCCGGCACGCCGATCACGGTTGCGATGGTGAGGCCGAGCATCATGTGAGCCACAGCCTGGGCGCGGCGGTTCACCGGCACGAGCGAGGCCGCAACCAGGGCTGCGACACCGAAATAGGCCCCGTGTGGAAGGCCGCTCAAGAAGCGAAAGGCTGCCATCCACTCATAAGAGGGCGACAGAGCGCTCAACAGATTGGCCGCCGCAAAGATCGCCATCAACCCAATCAGCAGAGTGCGGCGGGCAAGTTTTGCAGCGAGAACCGCAATGACGGGCGCCCCAATCACCACGCCGAGGGCATAGGCGCTGATCACATGGCCTGCCGTGGGCTCGTCAATCGCAAGCTCCGCAGCGAAATAGGGCAGCAAGCTCATCGAGGCGAATTCGGTGGTGCCGATGGCAAATCCGCCCATCGCCAGAGCAAAAATAACGAATCCGGGATGAACCGATCGGCTTGCGGGGCGCCGCCGAGGATCCGCTCGCTCCCTGATCGTCAAGCACTCATCGGAATTGAGACCAGGGGCAGTTTCGCAAGATGACATGCAGAATGGGCCTTGGTGGCGAACACCGGCATCGTCGACTCCCCGGCGTTGGCCTCGAATGGATTTCACTGTGCTGAGGTTCATAAGGAACGTGCAAGGCTTGCGCCAATGCCGATTTTGCAGCCGCGAAATAACTGGGGTGCATGGCAACAGAAAGAACGACAGCGGTTAGCGTCGGTGGTTTTGATGAAAGTTGGAACGAATGCAAGGCGATGCCGGTTCAAAATCGTGACGGGGCGCGCAACTGTCGGTGTTTGTTGCTTCGCCATGTCCCCAGACCAAGATGGTTGGCTCCCCGTCGCCGACAGGTATTTCGAATGGTTTAATACTGCAGGGTTTTGTTGTGGTGAGGCATTAAAACTCGACTAACCCTTTGAAGATGTTAGAGCCTTCAAGGCCGCAAAATCCATTTGAGTAGACCCGTCGGCAATACTCCGCCGGCATGATCTCAAACACACTGAAGAGCAGAGCCACGAGGACGCCGGCTGCCGATGCCTGCTGTGCGTTCATAGGGGCCTTATGGAGGCGTTGACAATGAGATCCTACGATCGTGAAGCAAATGAAGAGCGTTTCTTTCGCGTGATCGAGGCCAGCGGCGTGATCCTCGCGATCATGGCGATGGGCGGCATTGCGGCCGTCGCCCTGGTGTTCTAACGGGCGGGTTCGACTCTGCCTCTTTCGCTGATCTTGCCCGGAACAGCCAGCAGGTAATCGATCACGAACCAACTTGGCAGGCCGCTGGTGGCGCAGTCTTTTCCGCCCGCAAAGATCGCGCCAAGTTGTCGGGCTGAATTTATAGGAGGCGGAGCCCAGTTCATTCAGTGGGCGCGGATTGATCCAATCGCATCCCGGCACGCCTGCTCACAGCTGCGGCAGGCCTCAGCACAGATCTGGCAGTGCTCATGCATGCCCGCATGTTTGGCGCATTCGGCACCGCAAATCTGGCAGACCGTCGCACAAGCGGAGAGCACTTCCACAATCGACCGCTCGTTCGAGCCCGTCCGGCGGATCGCCATTGCGCCAGCGGCAAGGCAGATGTCAGCGCAGTCAAGATTGAGGCGGATACACTGCCGGAGATCCGCAACCATGTCTTCCGCGAGGCACGCGTCGGCACAGGACGTGCAGGTCTGTGCACAGCCATAACATTCCTCGATACAGCGCAGCAGGGCGTCATTGGTGCTGCCTTTGACGTCCGGGTGTTTGGCGATCATCTGATGGAGATGCATGTCTCACCTGTTCTGGCTGGAAGTGGACTACATCCCGGCAACACGATGGGATCCGACAGGTTCCTGGTCGGTCCTCCCACACCGCGCCCAATTAGCTTAAGCCCCTCCAATATCCGTTGGGGAACCTTACGCGGAGTTCCGGCTTAGCCCAGGTGATGGACTTTATTCCTAACGGAGAGCCCTCATGGCAGTCAGGCCTCGCGGCTTCGGCGGATGGGCACTCGTGGTGTTCAGCCTCATCCTGATGCTCATCGGACTCGTGCTGGCCGCCGGTGGTGCTTGGCTCGTTGCTCTCGGCGGCTCGTTTTACTATCTCCTTGCCGGCATCGGGCTCATCGTCTCAGGCTTCCTTCTCATCCAGCAGCGCGCGGCGGGCGCTTGGCTCTATTGGGGCATTTTCCTCGCCACGATCGTGTGGGCATTCTGGGAGGTCGGGTTCAACGGCTGGGCACTTGTGCCGCGACTGGTCGGCCCGGCGGTGCTTGCCGTCATCCTTCTGTTCTTTATCCCCGTTCTGTTCCGGCGCCGCGTCCCGAGCGTCTCGGCCCGGCATAGCTATTCAATCATCCTCCTGATTGCCGGCCTGTCGGTTGCTTGGCATTTCGCGCCAATCAGTATCGCGCAACAGGCTCCCACCACTCCGCCGTCGGCACAAGCCCCACCGCCGGCCGAGGCAGAGCGCGCGCCCGCACAGCCCGACACGCAGGTGCCAGGGACTGCGACGCCGCCTTCTGCACCCGGCCAGCAAGCCGCGGCACCGCCTCCCAATCTTGGATTGCTCGACCGCAATACCACCGACAACTGGCTCGCTTATGGCGGGAACAACCACGCAACGCGCTATTCGCCCGCCGATCAGATCACGCCGCAAAACGCCTCGCAGCTCGTCGAAGCCTGGCATATCCACACTGGCGACATGCCGCCGACCGCCGACGATGTGGACATCTCCCCGGGCGGAGACATGCCGCCAGAGGGCGGCGGCCGCCAGGTACGCTATGGCTTCCAGAACACACCGCTCAAAGTTGGGGATACGCTTTACGTCTGCACGCCAAGCCAGATCGTGATCGCGCTTGATCCCGCCACCGGCCGAGAGAAGTGGCGTTTCGATCCAAAGGTCTCACTCGAGGCCAAGGCCAATGTGACCACCTCGACCTGCCGCGGCGTTGCCTATTACGAGGCTCCAACACCCATTCAGGACTGCCAGACCAGGATCGTCTATGGCACCTTGGACAGCCGGCTGCTCGCAATCGATGCGCAGACGGGTCAGCCGTGCCAAGGCTTTGGCAATAATGGCAGCGTCGATCTCAACGAAGGGATTGGGCGCACCCTGCCCGGCTATGTCTCCATGACCTCGCCACCGACCATCGTGCGCGGCATTGCCGTGGTCGGCCATCAGGTGATTGACGGCCAATACCGGGATGCACCATCGGGGGTGGTGCGCGGGTTCGACGCGATCACGGGGGCCTTTGTCTGGGCATGGGACATGTGCAGGCCAGGCGTGACCACGCAGCCGGGGCCGAACGAGACCTATACCCGCGGCACACCGAATGTGTGGACCATCACGTCCGGCGACGACGAACTCGGGCTCGTCTATCTGCCGACCGGCAATTCGGCCGGTGATTATTTCGGCGGTGACCGCCGGGAGTGCGAAGAGCAGCACAGTTCCTCCCTGGTCGCGGTCGATGTGGCCACCGGGCTTGAACGCTGGACCTTCCAGACCGTGCATCACGACATCTGGGATTACGATCTCGGCTCCCAGGGCACGCTGGTTGATTTCCCAACGGATAATGGGAGTGTCCCTGCCCTGATCCTGCCCACCAAACAGGGGCAGATCTATGTGCTGGACCGCCGCAATGGTCAGCCCATCACGTCCGTGGAAGAACGCCCCGTTCCGCAAGGTGCGGTCGAAGGCGATCACACCGCGCCCACCCAGCCCTTCTCGGCCGGCATGCCCGATCTCGTGGGCGATCAGATCACCGAGCAGGACATGTGGGGGGTGAGCCCGCTCGATCAGCTGTGGTGCCGCATTCAGTTCCACCAGCTGCGGTATGAGGGCACCTATACCCCACCCTCGCTCGAAGGAACGATCTTCAAACCCGGCTTCAATGGCGGTGTCGACTGGGGCGGCGTTGCGGTTGACCCGGAGCGCAAGCTGCTGATCGTCAATAATAACAACTTGCCGAACATCGTGCGCCTGATCCCGAGGAGCGAGGCGAGCGAGATGGATATCAAGGCCATCGGAGACAAGGAAGAGCGGACGGGTGGGCTTTATGCTCAGCGCGGCCTGCCTTATGGCGCCTATTCAGCCCCCTGGCGCACCGCCCTCGACGTCCCCTGCACCGCACCGCCCTGGGGTCATATCGGCGTCATCGATTTGAGAACACGGAAGTTCATCTGGCGCAAGCCGCTCGGCACCGGGAGGGATCATGGCCCCTTCGGCATTCCCTCGATGATTCCGATCACGATGGGCACGCCGAACAATGGCGGGTCGGTGGTCACGGCCGGTGGCCTCATCTTCATTGCCGCGGCGCTCGACCGGGTCATCCGGGCCTTCAATACGGAGACCGGAGAGCTTGTCTGGGAAGCACGGCTGCCGGCGGGCGGCCAGGCCGGCCCGCTGAGCTATGTCCATAGTGGACGCCAATATGTGGTGCTCGCCGCGGGCGGCCATAACAGCATGGAAACAACGATCGGGGATAGCGTGATCGCCTATGCGCTGCCGCAGCAATGAGCTTTTCGCTAATATCGGGTCAAGACCCGGACCTTGCCGCGCCGTTCGAGCACATCGACCACGACTTGCCCACCAGACCGGCGCAGAGCCACATCCACTGACCCGCTGTCCACGACCAGGTTGCGCAGCACGACCTCGTCCATGAATGCGGGCAGCACCGGCTCGTCGAAGGTGATCAGACCGTGGGCGAGGTCGAAGTTGAGCCCCAGGCATGATTGCAGCATGTAGACCGGTGCCGCTGCCGCCCAGGCCTGGGGCATGCAGGCAACGGGATAGAAGGTCGGCCCGCGCGTGCGCTGGCGAGAAAATCCACAGAACAGCTCTGGCAGCCGACGCAGGTCGATATAGGTGGACGCGGCGAAGAGCCCCTCAAAGATGCGCGAGGCCTCGCGCCGGAAGCCATAGCGGGAAAGGCCCGCGGCGATCATGGCGTTGTCATGAGGCCAGACCGAGCCATTGTGATAGCTCATCGGGTTATAGCGCGCTTCGGAAGAGGCGATCGTGCGAACGCCCCAGCCGCAGAAGGAATCCGCGGCCATCAATGTGCTCGCCACAACCGCGGCGCGCTCGGGAAACGCGATCCCCGTCAGCAAGGCATGACCGGCATTGGAGGAGCGCACTCTGCAGGCGCGTTTTTCGCCATCCAAGGCAAGCACATAGGTACCAAGCTGTTCGTCGAAGAAGCTCGTGTCAAAGGCTCTTTGCAGTGCATCTGCCCGGCGAGCCAGCGAGGTTGCACGCGCGACATGGCCGAGATGCAATGCCATATCCGCCGCCGCCTGCCAGGCACCGTATACATAGGCCTGAACCTCAGCCAGGGCGATCGGCCCTTTGGCCAGCCTGCCATCTGCGTGGAAGACGGAATCATTGCTGTCCTTCCAGCCCTGATTAATCAGGCCCTCGTCAGTCTGCCGCCCATATTCGACGAAGCCATCGCCGTCGCGATCACCGAAGCGATCGATCCAGCCCAGCGCTGCTTCGATATTGGGCCAAAGCCGGCGAATGGTCTCGAGATCTCCAGACCGATGGAGATAGGCGCCGGCCAGCATGACGAAGAGCGGCGTTGAATCGACGCTGCCGTAATAGCGACGGAACGGCACCTCGCCGAGCTCTGCCATTTCACCATGGCGAACCTCATGCAGGATCTTGCCCGGCTCGGCATCGGCGGCAGGATCAACGGAGGTCGCCTGGTTGGCGGCAAGATAGTTCAGCACGCCGCGCGCGATCGCAGGGTCAACCCACAAGGTTTCAAGAGCGGTGATCAGGGCGTCGCGGCCGAAAACAGTGCTGAACCAGGGAATGCCCGCATAGGGATAAGGCCCCTCCGGCATGTCGGTGATCAGCATGTAGAGGTCAGACACGCTCCGTCGCACGGACTCATTGAAGATGTCGTTGGATGTGACGATCGCAGTGGCACGAGAGGAGGATGAGCGCAGGGCGCGCCGTGCATCGCGCAGGGCGCTGAAAAAGGCGCGGCGCGGAGGCTGCTGGCCCATCCCGCCGGTGCCGCAATTCACCTCCAGGAAGAGAGATCGCGCCTGGCGCGGGGCGAGATCGATTATAAAGCGCGCAACGTGCCCCGACAGCTGGGTCGGCGCCGGATCGAAGGTGAGGGTTGTCATCCGGCGCTGCTTATCGAGGCCCGTATAGCTCAGAACAACGCTGTTCTCATTCACTTCCGGCGGATGCTGCTCTCCCCGTCGTTCGCGGCGCGCTCCGCGCACCTCAAAAAGATCGGCAAAATCCGCGTTGAAGGCGATCTCAATACTGATCTTACGCGGCCGATCATCGAAATTGCGGACCACGAGGCGCTCGAAGCAGCTCGCATTCCACAGGAAACGCGAGCGCTGCAAATGAATGAGATCATGCTCGAGGGTCAATTCGCCGGTCGTGTCAAACAGATCGGGGTTGGTGAGATCACAGGTGAGCGTGGCGTTGTCATCACGCAAGGTGGAGCTCAGCAGCATCGGCCGGGCGCCGCCGATCGTCAGATAGAGATGGGCGAGATAGCGAGTATCGCGATGATAGATGCCCTCGGGGCTCCCTGGTCCCGACAAGGCATCGCCATTATGATCGAACACGGCGAAGGTATCGCCATGCTTCAAAGTTCGCGGCCGCCTCTCCTGCAAGGAGGCGGCGGCCGGAATAAAGAACTGCGCGAGCTGAGCCTCACCCGCACCGGCCGGCGCCGGCGCGTGAGGGGTGGCTTCGGCACTGACGGTCTGCATCCCCGTACTCCCCTGTTCCCATGGTTAGGCCACCGCAGAGAGACCACGCCCATCAGCGGCCAAGCGCGGCATCGACAGCGGACGGCTCGTGCTGACACCCGGCAGCGCGCGGTAGATCGCCAGATAGTCCTCAGCCATGCGTGCAGCGGTAAAGCGCTTCTCAAAGGCCGCCCGAACCTCCCCACGATCCAAGTGTTCGACTTGCCGCGCGGCGGCTGCCGCTTCCGCAATGCTGTCGACGATAAAGCCGGAAATCCCGTCATCGATCACTTCTGGCACGGAGCCGCAGGGATAAGCGATAACCGGGGTACCGCAAGCCATGGCCTCGATCATCACCAGACCGAAGGGCTCAGGCCAGTCGATGGGAAAGAGCAGCGCGCGAGCATTGCCGAGGAACTCGGCCTTGCCGTGCTCATTGATCTCGCCGACGAATTGGACGTTCGGGTGAGAGGCCACCATTGGCTCGATCACCTCGTCCCAGTAGGCCTGATCCGCCTTGTCAACCTTGGCCGCAATTTTGAGGGGCATGCCCGCTCGTGCGGCAATCTCGATCGCGCGGTCGGGCCGCTTCTCCGGCGAGATGCGCCCGAGGAAGGCCAGATAATCGCCTTTGGGCCTCGGGTTGAAGGGAAGGAGGTCGTGCGGCAGACCGTGATAAACCGTGCCCACCCAGTTCACGGGGGGCATCGGTTTGCGCTGGTGACAGGAAATGGAAACCAGCGGCAGTCCGGCGAAGGCCGCGTAAACCGGTTTCAGATCCGGCAGGTCGAGACGGCCATGCAAGGTCGTCACGGTGCGATCGGCAATGTCGCGGACCAGCGGATAATGCAGAAAGTCGGTGTGAAAATGGAGCACATCGAAGTCGTCCGCCCGCCGTCGCACCTCGTCGAGCATGATGATGTGATGCGGAAGCGGGTCCTTCACAGTCGGGTCAAGGCGCAGCGAACGATTGCAACAGGGGACGAGTTTGGCTGAGGTCACGGAATCGCCGCTGGCGAATAGTGTTACCTCGTGTCCCTGACGAACGAGCTCCTCCGTCAGATAAGAGACGATCCGCTCGGTTCCTCCGTAGAGCTTCGGGGGGCAGGATTCCGCGAGTGGAGCAATCTGGGCGATTTTCATCAGGAATACCTCCTCGTGAGAGCGAAGCATCGACAATGAAATGCGCGGCCAGTCAGCCCGCGCAGCTCTGCCGTTCCCCAGAGGACCCGGCAGAGCGATTGGTCAGCCGAGAACCTAGCCCCGTAGGCTAATGCATTCCGGTCGATATGCGTTCCAGCGCATGCATCCGATGCGCTTGCCAACAACCACCGCCGATCGGAACCATATAGCCGTTGCGGGAGCCCAGCCGACCAAAAGGAGGAACTAGTGAGCCCCTGCATGCTGTTCAAGAGGGTGAGAACGGTCCACAATCTGAGACTTCGTTATTGACAAACACAACCAAGAATATATATCGCTGCCCTTCCAATATCGGATGGCTTCGCTATTCGATCGCGCTCAACTGTGCCGCCCGTCACTGACGAACGTTCCAGAAAAGATAAATGACAATACCTTATCATATAATTTTAAATAATAACTCACGTATACTTCGGGACATGTTCGATGAAGTATTATGTCAGCCTGCCCCAGGTCACCATTTTGACTATGTTTCCCCTGGTTGCAGAAACGATTTACAGCCCGGCGCTGCCACAGATTGCCTGCGCCTTTTCGGTGACCGCTGAACAAGCCGGCCAGACAATATCGCTCTATTTCATCGCATTCGCGCTCGGGTTGGTCTTTTGGGGGCGCCTCTGTGACCATATCGGGCGGCGGCCAACCATGCTGATCGGTCTTGCGACCTATGGAGCGGCCTCCGTTTCGGCTTTGGTTAGCCCTCATTTTGCAATTCTGCTCGGGGCGAGATTGATCGCAGCCTTCGGCGCGGCGGTCGGGTCCGTCTGTACCCAGACAATGATGCGAGACACTTATACCGGTGCCGATCTTGCCAAATGTTTCTCGATGATGGGCATTGCCATTGCGCTCAGCCCAGCCATCGGCATGGCCTGTGGTGCAACTCTGGTGAGCTGGTTTGGATATCGCGGCGTGTTTGCGGCCCTCGCATTCCTCGCGGTGGTCCTCTTCTTCTGGGCCGCTGCCCGACTGCCAGAGACCAAACCATTGCACGTGATCAAGGCACCGTTGGGCGAGACCCTGTTGATGATGCTGAGAGACGTCGCGATCTGGCGCACGGCGGTGCTGGTTGCTCTCTTCAACCTTGCCGTGTTCGGCTATTACCAGCTCGCTCCATTCGAATTCGAACGGCTCGGCCTCTCGTCCGCCATGTTTGGCATCAGCAGCGTGGCGATCGCCTTCGGTGTCATGCTTGGCTCGCTGCTGAGCCGACATCTGCTTCAGGCAGGCTGGACTCCAGAAGGGCTGATCCTGCTCGCATCCGTCTTGGCGGTCATGGGCGGCATATTGGTGTTCATCATGGCCAGCAGCTGGATCTTCGTCCTGCCGGTCGCAGTGGTGATGCTCGCCTATGGCCTCGCCATTCCGAATATCCTGGCCATCGCCTTGAGCGATTACGGCGACCGTACAGGCACGGCCGGCGCCCTCCTCGGGCTTCTCTACTACCTCATGCTGGGAGGAGGGCTCGTCTGTGCCGCCTGGTCGCAAAATGTGGAGCTGGTGCTTTTGAGTTGCGGATTTGCGGCATTGACGCTCGCATTGGCATGCTATCGGCAATCACGATCATCGTGAGGTGAGCGAGCCATCGGCTATTCCGGCTCGCGTTGATGCCTGGTTGGAGCCATAGGCACTTTGGGCCTGTCGCTCCGGCCTTGCCATTCGCCTCATGTCCCTATATGAGCGCCTGTCGATCACGCCCTCGCGCAATCAATTTTCTCGTGTGATCCCTTTCTCGAGGAGCGCTCGTGGCCTCCAAAGCTTCCGTTTCTCCCGGGCTCGGCTTCTCGCAATCACCATTGCTGCCCATCGTCGGGATTCTGGCCGCGGTGGTCTCGATCCAGTATGGCGCAACCATCGCGAAGAGCCTGTTTCCGATTGCCGGCGCAGAGGGCACCACGGCGCTCCGGCTCACGCTATGCGCGATCCTGCTCACCTCAATCGTGAGGCCATGGCGCGCGAAGATCACCAGGCAGAGCTGGCCTCCGATCCTGCTTTATGGGGCAGCGCTGGGCGGTATGAACCTGCTCTTCTACATGGCGCTCAGGACTTTACCCTTAGGGATCACGGTGGCGCTCGAATTCCTCGGCCCCCTTGCAGTCGCGATGGTCGGGGCGCGCCGCCCGATCGATTTCTTATGGATCGGGCTTGCCGTGACCGGACTGCTCCTGCTTTTGCCCGTGGGCACATCCGTTCATGCCCTCGACCCGATCGGTGTCGCGCTCGCCTTGGGTGCCGGAGGCTGTTGGGCGCTCTATATCATCTTCGGGAAGAAGGCAGCGCTCGATCATGGCGTGACCACCGTTGCGCTGGGCACAATGATCGCAGCCGCGGTAGTGCTGCCGTTCGGCATCGCGGAAGCAGGCACGGCCATGTTTTCACCGAGCATTCTGCCGGCCGCGCTCGCGGTGGCGGTGCTGTCGAGCGCCCTGCCCTATACGCTCGAACTCGCGGCCTTGCGGCGCTTGCGCTCCCATACATTCGGCACGCTCATGAGCCTGGAGCCGGCCGTCGGGGCTCTCGTCGGATTCGCGGTACTCGGGGAAAACTTGCCTTTCATACAGTGGCTGGCAATCGCATTCATCGTTCTCGCCTCGGCTGGAACAGCGGTCGCCGCGAAATCCGGGGCATAGATGGGTTTTCGGTTTTCCAGAGAACTCACGTCTTGAGGAGAACGCGTTATGAGCACTGGTTTCGAGGCTGGGAGGGGTTTTCGGCAGCGGTTCATCGCTGGCGACCACCTCGTCGGCACCTTCATCAAGACCCCGGCGCCCCACCCGATCGAGATCATTGGTGGTGTGGGCTTCGATTTCGTGATCATCGACGAGGAACATGCGCCTTGGGACCGGGTCACCATGGATACGGCATTGCTGGCAGCGCGTGCGTCCGGAACCGCCGGACTGGTCCGGGTTGCCGAGGCAACCTCTGCGAAAATCCTATCGGTGCTCGATGATGGGGCGGCGGGCGTGCTCGTGCCGCATGTGAATTCCGCCGCCAAGGCACGGGAGGTCGCCGCGGCCTGCCGTTATCGCGGTGGCAAACGGGGATTTTCCAACAGCACGCGGGCGGGGGGCTTTGGTGCGTTGAGCATGTGGGACCATGTGGCGGCGGCCGACAAGCAGGTTACACTCATCGCCATGATCGAGGATCCGGAGGCGCTCGATGAGATCGATGCGATCATCGGGACGGATGGGCTCGACGGGGTGTTCGTGGGCCGGGCCGACCTCACGGTGGCGCTCGGGGCCAGCGGGTTGGATGCTCCCGAGATCAACAATGCCTGCGAGCGCATAACCGCAGCCGCAAAAAAGGCGAAGAAGCCGGTTGCGATGATGGTGGCCAATGGCGAGGAAGCAAGCCGGTTCCGCGCCATGGGCGTGTCCGCCTTCATCATCTCGTCGGACCAGGGCTTCATGCGGCAGGCGGCGCTCAAGGCCTATGGGGAGATTGCCGCCCTCAGCCAACGCTAGTTTCCAATGCCCGATTGGCTTTGCTTTTCCCAAGCTGCCAAACCGTTCTAAGCTGTCACCGCAGGAGGTACAGCCATGGCCGATACGAGCACGCAGTATCCAATGATCGTTCCTTTGCCGGAGATGAGCCCCGAGCGCAGGCAGGAGGTCGCCGAGCTGCTCGTCGGTGCGGTTGACCTGCATTGCCATTCCGGGCCCGCCGCCATGCCGCGCATCCTCGGCCATCACCAGGCCTTCAAGGAGGCGCTGGACGCGAAATTCAAGGCGCTGCTGTATAAGGACCATTACTATGTGGGCATGCCCCATTGCGCGGTCTTGAAGGAGATCTACCCCGATGCTGACATCGAGCTCTTCTCCGGGGTTGCGCTCAACAATGCCTCTGGCGGGGTGAACCCGCACGCGGTCGATCACGCAATCAAGCTTGGTGCCAAGATCGTGTGGATGCCCACATTCGCGGCCAAAAATCATATCGAGGCCTATCAGGCCAAGAGCTTTCCAAAGACGGTCAAGCCGATGTTGCCGCCGATAGCGCTCACGGTGCTCGATGCCAATGGCAAGCTCATCGACGAGGCCAAGCAGATCCTCGATCTCATCGCGGCGGAAGACATCATTCTCGCCGGCGGCCATTTGCATGTGAGCGAGCTGTTCGTGCTGTTCGAGGAGGCGAGCAAACGCGGGGTGAAGAAGATGATGGTCAATCATCCCACCTATGTCGTCGGCTGTTCGGATGAGGATATTCGCAGCCTGGTCGGCATGGGCGTCTATATGGAGCACTCCATCTGCATGTTCGTGCCCAGCCGTGTGAAGCAGCATGATCCAGAAGATCTCGTGCATCTGATCGAGGTCGCCGGCGCCGACCACACGATTCTCGGCTCGGATCTCGGGCTCACCCAGGCGCCCAAGCCGGTGGATGGCTACCGCATGATCGTGTCCGATCTGCTCGACCTGGAAGTGCCACACGACGTTATCAAACAGATCATATCGACGAATGCTTCGCGGCTGCTCGGTCTTGCGGTCTAAGCAACGACGATGAGGCGCAGGTGCCGGCCGCGCTGGCCACGACCAGGGCTACACCTAACAATTCCGCCGATAGACATGAAATTTCCGGGAACCCAAAAGTAAATAAAGTATAAATCCTTCCTTTAGATCAACCATTACATTCTTTTTTCTTTGAATACGGTGATATTTCGCACCATTCTCAAGGCCGTCTGGCATGGGGAGGTTGCGGTGGCCTTGCGGTCGTTTTCGGCTCGAATCGTCTGTGTGCTTCTGGTGGCAGGTCTGGCGCCAACGAAGGGCAACACGCAAGCGTCCTCCTCTCCGCCGCCGAGCGTCCAGGTCGCGCCGGTGAAAGCGGAAACCGTCACCCAATCTGCGCAGTTTGTCGGCCGTGTCGAAGCGATCCAGCAGGTCGATATCCAGCCGCGGGTCGAGGGGTTCGTGGATGAGGTGCAGTTCACCGAAGGCAGCATGGTGAAGAAGGGACAGCCGCTCTTCACCATCGACCCCAGCACCTATGAGGCCGCCCTCGAAACAGCCACAGCCGCAGTTCAGCAGGCGCGGGCGCAATTGGAGGCGGCAAAAGCGAACGCCACCAAGGCCACTCTGCAGTATAACCGGGTCGCTCAGCTGAGAAAAACCGGGACCGTCTCCCAAGCCCATCTTGATAACGCAACCGCGGAAAAAGACACGGCCATAGCCGATGTCGGTGAGGCGCAGGCAGCCATAGCCCAGGCCAAGGCACAGCAGCTCAGCGCCCAGCTCAATCTCAATTTCACCAAAATTACCTCGCCGATTTCCGGGCAGATCGGCAAGGCGAACCGAACCGCCGGCAATCTCGTGTCGCCGGCTTCGGGCACGCTCGCAACCGTGGTTCAGACCAATCCCATCCGCGTTGCCTTCGCCGTTTCGGACGTCGATTACCTCAAGGTGATCCAGATGATGGCCAAGGGCGTCGTCTCGACCAGTGAGTTCGTGCCCCATATCAAACTTCCCGACGGCAGCACCTATGCGCATCCGGGAACGATCAGTTTCGCCAATAATACAGTTGACCAAAACACCGGCACGATCGTGGTGCGCGCCGATTTCAAGAATCCGGACCGTTATCTCGTGCCGGGCCAGTTCGTGAATGTCACCGTGGAAGTCGGCGACAAGCAAAAGCTCCCCGTGGTTCCCGGTGAGGCGGTGATGCAGGACGTGAACGGCGCCTATGTCTTCGTGCTCAGCAAAGACAATCGCGCCGAGGAGCGCCGCATCACCACGGCCCAGCGCACCAGCAGCGGCTGGGTGGTGAGCAAGGGCCTCAGGGTGGGCGAAATCATCATTGTCGGCGGCTTGCAACGGGTCAAGGCCGGGATCGTGGTCAATCCAATCGACTCGCAAGCCAGCGGCAGCTGATCCATGTTCTCAGACGTCTTCATTCAGCGGCCAAAGCTCGCGATCGTCGTCGCGATCGTGATGACCCTCGCCGGGACTCTGGCACTGCTCAACATCCCGGTTGCGCAGTATCCCAATATCACCCCTCCAGTGATCCAGGTCTCGGCGACCTATCCGGGCGCGGACGCGGAAACCTTGGCGGAGACCGTGGCCGCTCCCATCGAGGAGCAGGTCAACGGGGTTGAGAACATGATCTACATGTCCTCGACCAGCACCTCGAGCGGTGTCTATACGCTGAGCGTCAGTTTCGCGATCGGAACCGATCCCGATATCGCGCAGGTCAATGTTCAGAACCGGCTGGCCCTCGCGCAGCCCAACCTGCCGGCCATCGTGAACACGCTGGGTGTCTCGGTCACCACGCAGCAGCCGGGCTTTCTCCAGGTGGTCGCAATCTATTCGCCGTCAGGGGCCTATGACGAGCTGTTCCTGTCCAATTTCACCAAGATCAATGTCAGCGACCCCATCTCGCGGGTGAACGGCGTCGGCAGCGCGACGCTTTTCGGTGAGATGGACTATTCCATGCGGATCTGGCTCGATCCGGTGAAGATGACCTCCCTGTCGATCAGTCCGGACGACGTCGATCGCGCGATCAAATCCCAGAATATACAGGCCGCCGCCGGATTGATCGGTGCTCCGCCGATCTCGAACCAGCAGGCGCTCCAATACAATGTCACCGCCCTCGGGCGGTTGTCGTCGGTTGAGGAATTCGAGGGTATCGTTCTCAGGACCGCAGCCGATGGCGCCGTGGTCAGGATCCGCGACATCGCCAGGGTCGAGCTTGGCTCGAGCAGCTATTCCTCGACCAGCGCGCTGAATGGCAAGCCGGCCGCAGTGCTCGCCATATACCAGACGCCTGATGCCAATGCCCTTGCGGTTGCCAACGATGTCAGGGCCGAGCTCGACAAGCTCAAGAGCCGCTTCCCGGGCGATCTCACCTATGAGGTCGTCTATGACTCGACCGCCTTCGTCACCGCCACGATCCACGAGATCATCGAAACCCTGCTGATCACCGGTGTCATCGTTCTGGTGGTGGTTTACATATTCCTGCAGGATTTGCGTGCAACTCTCATCCCTGCCTTCACCATTCCGGTTTCGCTAATCGCCACATTCGCGATCCTTCTGGCGCTGGGCTATTCGGCCAACACGGTCACGCTGTTCGCCATGATCCTGGCGATCGGGCTCGTGGTGGACGATGCGATCGTGGTGGTCGAGAACGTCCAGCGCATCCTGGAAGGCAATCCGGATATCGACCGCAAGGAAGCGACGCGCGAAGCGATGCACCAGGTCACCGGGCCCATCATCTCCACGACGCTGGTGCTGATCGCGGTCTTCGCGCCCGTTGCCTTCCTACCCGGCGTGACCGGCCAGCTCTATCGCCAATTTGCAGTCACCATCACCACCGCCGTCATCTTGTCGGCGATCAACGCGCTCACGCTCAGCCCGGCCCTCTGTGCGAGCGTGCTGCGCCGGCCGCGGGAAGCCCGCGGCCCGTTCAGATGGTTCAATGCGGGGCTCGACCGCACGCGAAACGGCTATGTCCGTCTGGTGGGGGCGCTTGGCCGACGCGCAGTGCTCGCGGGCGTCATTGTGGTCGCCACAGGCGCTGCTGCCGCATTCCTGTTTCAGCGGACGCCCACAGCCTTCATCCCGACCGAGGATCAAGGGGCGCTGTTCGTCAATGTGCAATTGCCAGATGCGGCTTCGCTGCCGCGCACCAGCGCTGTACTTGAACAGGTGCGGAAAATCGCCGCCGACACGCCGGGCGTTGCCAATGTGGTCACGGTGTCGGGATATAGCATGCTGGCTGGGGCACTCTCGACCAATGCCGGGCTCGGTGTGATCGTGTTCAAGCCGTGGGATGAACGAAACACGCCAGCACTGAGGCTTGCGGGCATCTATGGACGACTGAAGACTGCTTTCGACCAGGTGGTCAACGCCTCCGTGCTTGCCTTCCCTCCACCCGCCATTCCCGGCGTGGGCTCAACCGGCGGCTTTGATTTCCGGCTCGAGGCTCTGTCGGGCCAATCTGCCGAGGACCTTGCCGCGGTCATGCGCTCGTTAGTGGTGGCCGCAAACAGTGATCCGCGCATCAGCTCGGCCTATTCGACGTTCTCGGCCTCCGTGCCGCAGCTTCATCTCGATATCGACCGGGTGAAGGCGGAAAGCTTCAAGGTCCCGGTCTCAGACCTGTTCTCGACGCTGCAGGCACAGCTCGGGTCCTTGTTCGTTAACAACTTCAACCTCTATGGCCGCACGTTCCAGGTCAATATCGAGGCTGATCAACGCTTCCGCACCGTGCCGGATGATGTGCTCAATCTTTATGTGCGCAACACGGAGGGCAACATGGTGCCCGTGCGGACGCTCGCCAGCATCGAGACAACCTTCGGGCCGAGCCTGCTCGGGCGATACAACCTGTTCACGGCAGCCACGATCAATGGCGATGCAGCGCCAGGACATTCTTCAGGCGAGGCGATGGCGGCCCTTCAGGAGATCGCGGCCAAGACGCTCCCGCAAGGGTATTCCTTCGAGTGGTCGGGCATGTCGTATCAGGAGGCGAGCGCATCGGGACAGGTGGTGATGATCTTCGCCCTGGCTCTGCTGTTCGGCTACCTGTTCCTGGTCGGCCAATATGAGAGCTGGACCATACCCCTTTCGGTGATCACATCGGTGGTGGTTGCGGTGCTGGGGGCGATCGGCTCCATCCATTTTGTCGGGCTTGCCAACAATATCTATTGCCAGATCGGTCTTGTGCTCTTGATCGGCCTTGCCGCCAAGAACGCCATTCTGATCGTGGAGTTCGCCAAGGAGCAGCGGGAGGCGGGTCTGCCGCGGTTGGAGGCAGCGCTTGTCGGCGCCTATATGCGGTTTCGCGCGGTGCTGATGACCGCCATCGCCTTCATCTTAGGCGTGGTGCCGATGGTCATCGCGACGGGTGCGGGCGCTGCGAGCCGCTTCTCCATGGGCGTGACCGTGCTTGGCGGCATGACCGCTGCCACACTCTTCGGCATCATCCTCATTCCGGCGCTCTATGTGATGTTCCAATGGCTGGGCGACAAATTCGGCGGCATTCCCGATGATCTCGGCGCAGTCCCACCGGAAGACGCACCGCCGCCACAGCAGGCAAGTGCTTGAAGCACATGGGATCCGTGGTGCGCGTCCGCCAGGTACGGCTCGACTAGCGAATGACCCGGCTTGCCTTTTCGGCCGGCAGGATGCGCATGATGGCATCGAGCAGCTCGCCCCGGCGGAAGGGCTTGGCGAGGACGGCATCTGCGCCGAGCGCGGAGGCATAGCGCAGCAAGTCACCTTCCCGCTTGAGGGAGCCGCCGGAGATGGCAAGAATAGCCATGCTGGGAAAGCGCTCTCGAACATGCAGGATCAGCTCGATACCCTCTATCTCCGGCATCACGATATCGGAAATCAAGAGGTCGGGCTGGCTCTCACGCAATCGCGCCATGGCTTGCCGACCGTCGGCCGCTCCGATCGTCTCAAAACCCGCCGCCCGCATCAACGAGACCAGGGTTTCGAGCACGATCGGGTCGTCATCCACCACGAGGCAGTGGAGGGGATGAGATCTCGTTGGGGCGGCGCAGGTCACGATCGCCCCTCCTGGAATTGATCCCGTTCCGCGCGATCGCCGCTTTGCGGCAGGGTTATTTCAAAGAGCGTGCCCCGTCCTCGCTCGCTTAAGACGGTGATCGATCCGCCATGGGCCGTCACGATACCATGGGCGACGGAGAGACCAAGGCCGGTGCCCTTCCCGACCGGCTTGGTCGTGAAGAAGGGATCGAAGATCCTGCTCGCGACCTCCGGCTCGATGCCGCATCCGGTATCCCGGACATGGATCGAGAAAGCTTTTCCTTGCTCCTGCCCGGAGATGCGCTTCAGCCCGATATAGAGAGTGCCTTGGTCCGCCATGGCGTCGATAGCGTTGCAAGCGAGGTTGAGCACCACCCGGGTGAGCAGGACGCTGCTCATCGCCACCTCGCCGCCATCCGCCTCTATCTCGGTCGCCAACCGAATTCCTGCGGGAAGCTGCGCCTCAATCATCGGCAGGGCGGAGCGGATGACCGCCGCCGGATCAGAACTCTCCGCGGTATAGGTGCCCTGCCTTGTGAAATCGAGAAGGTCACGCAGGAGGCTCGCGGCCCTTTCCGCGCCAAGCATAATGGTTTTCGCGTCACCGCGCGCCGACCCCGGCGGGAGATTGTCCGCAAGGCGCTCGGCCAGAACGATCACGGGCAAAAGGATATTGTTGAGGTCGTGGGCAATGCCACTGGCGAGGCGGCTCACCGCCTCGAGCTTCTGTGCCACCCGCAGCTTTTCCTCCTTCTGGCGGAGCTCGGCAAAGAGGGCGCGTTCAGAGATGATCTGCTGCTCCAGCTGCTCCTTGGCGGCGCTGAGCTCGGCCTGCAGCCGATGATCCTCGGTGATGTCCTGAACCGTGCCGATGGCAAGGTCAGGCCGGCCGGCGCTTCCCGGAATGCGCTCGCCAATCTCCCGGCAGATCCGCACCGCACCATCCCTCGCTCTGATGCGATAGACCGTCTCATAGCGGCTACCTGCCGTGGTGAAGGCGTGGTCGATGCGCCGGTATTCCGCGACGTCTTCCGGATGAATGAACGCGCGGCCATTGACATTAATGGCCTTGAATTCCTCGACCGTGACACCGCAAAGCCGGGCCAGGGCCTCAGAGCATTCCAGGAAGCAATCCTGCTCAAGGTCCCAGACCCAGTAGCCGAGGCCCGCAAGCTCGGTTGAGTGGACCAGCTGACGATTGGTATGCCGCAGCTCGATCTCGGATCGGGCGAGCGCTGATACATCACTGGCAATGCCCCGGAAGCCCCGCACATTCCCTTTGGGGTCGGTCAAAGGCAGGCCCGAGAAGCCAATCCAGGTCTCCCCATCCAGCGCATCGATATAGCGGTAGATGATGTCGGAAAAGGCAGCGCCACGTGCGATCACCTGGTCGATGGTGGTATCCTGCAAAGGTTCGGCCGAGATCGCCGCCATCAGCTCCGGCAGGGTTGCGCCAAGGAGGTAATCAGCAAGATCAACGGCCTCGACCCGCGGGCTCTTTCCCTCCTGCCAGAGAAGCCTGCCAGAGTTGTCGGTCTCCCACATCCAATGCGCGGAAAGGCGCGCCAAGTCCCGGTATCGGTCTCCATTCGCCGTCCTATCCGGGTCGGAAGCAGGATGCGGCGCAGCTTGCGGTGCGAGGTCCGCTCCCTCGGCGGGGAACCGCGATGAGGCCGGTTGCGCAAGGGAAATCTCGGGCTGCGCGCGGGCCAGGCCCCGTCTCCGGGAGTCCACCACCAAGGATGTGTGAAATGATGTCCTGGGCTCGCCTGACCGCATGGCCATGTACCCTCGCCTCGGTCACGGACCGGTAACCACGCCCCCCAGGCCATCTTCATCAATATTTATTAAGCCATCGTAACGTTTTGCGAGACGGCTGAGCCGAATAATCACCCACCGGTTCCGTCGGCTCTGTCGTCTCGCTCGCAGATCAGCCGAAGCGGCACGCGGCATGTGCGGCGATCGCGTTTCCGCTGGTCATCAGGAAACGGCGCTGGTCCTGCTCTAGGACCAGACAGGTGAGCCGTCCCGTCTTGAATGCCCCGGTGTCTATGGCAATGCGGGCGGCTCTGATTTCAGGTTCGGATACCCGCGTATGGCCATGCACCACCGCATAGGGAAGCTCGCCCTCAAAGGACAGGAATGGCTCTCTGATCGAGACGAGATCGGCCGGCTGCTGGTTGTCGAGCGCAACACCTGGCCGAATTCCTGCGTGCACGAAGAGATAATCGCCAATAACAGAATAGAGGATCAACTCGCGAAAGAACTTCAAATGACTTTCGGGCAAAGCATCCAGGAAGGCGCGATGGAGCTCGCGGTCGGCGCGCAGCCGGCCACGGGCGTCAAAAACTTCGATCCCATAGGACGCTAGCGTTGCACTTCCGCCATATCGCAGGAACTGAGCGAGGCCACCCGGATCGTTGAGAAAGCCAAGCAGCACCTGCTCGTGGTTGCCGCGCAGAAAAGTGTGGCGTGCGGGCGCCATCGGCCTCGACACCAGGGTTTCGATTACGCCCTTCGTTGCTGGTCCGCGATTGAGATAATCACCGAGAAAAACGCAACTGCACAGCTCCTGATCTATATCTTTCATATCCTGGGCGATCATCTGGAGCATTTGCTGCAAGAGGTCGGCCCTGCCATGCACATCGCCAATCGCATATACGCGCATTTTGTCGGGCACGCGCGCAGTCCCAGGCCGGGTCGCCATAGTCCTCCTCTCTAAATTTTCGGAGGGTGATGCTTTTTTGCAGTTGCTCAATAGGTCCAGCTTACTCTCTCCCCGGATCTTCTTGCTAATTTGGCGGACCACTGCTCAAAACCTCGTAAAATTAATGCCAAACAGAGCTCTTTACGCTGAACGCAGAACCCCTTGAACAGTCGCAAAATCGCCATCGCGGCGTCCGAACTCGGCCAATTCCCTAGGGCTTCATATTTGCAACTCTGAACCACGCCGATGCAGGAATGCATCGCCCGACAGCAAGCGATTGAAATTTCTCGGTTTTTCATTTTGGCACTACAAAACACCTGGGTTGTACTTCGGCCCGATTAGAATAACTTAGTAAGACTTCCGGATCACTCTATGGCATGCTCACTCGGCAAGGACAAAGCTGGGAAGGCCAGTGAGGAGCCGAGCAACAGAGCAGACACATTCGCGAGCCTTTATGAGCCAGACGACCCAAAGACTTCTGATTGTCGACCCAGATCGCGAGGCGGGCAAATTGCTGGTTTCGCTCGCTGGTCGTTTCGGCATAGAGGCCAGGACCCTCACCACAGCGAATGAGTTTATCGAACTCTATTCGGGCTGGCAGCCGACGCTCGTCTGCGTGAGCCTAAATGTCGCTGACATGGACGGGGTCGAACTGATCCGGTGGCTCTCCGACCGCGAATGCGATGCCAAGCTAATCATCACAGGCGATGCCGACGGAAAGGTTCTTCACACGGCCGCAAGCCTTGCCGCGGCACGCCATCTGGATGTGGCAGGCATTCTTCGCAAGCCGTTCGCGAGCGAAGACACAACCGCCCTGTTCGAGGCAACCCAGATGAAACAGGAAGCGGTCACACTCCGTGAGATTGAGCAGGCCTTTGGCCGAGGCGAAATCGTCCTGCGCTATCAGCCGAAGGTCAGCCTCGATGGCGACAAGCTGCCCCTCAAGGGTGCCGAGGCGCTGGTGCGCTGGCATCATCCGGTGCGCGGGGTCCTGTCACCGGACAGGTTCCTCGGGGCAATCGCTGATTTCGGCATGATGGGCCAGCTGACGGACCGGGTCATCGACATTGCCTTCTCCGATCTCGCGCGATGGACCTATCTCCCGCCTGATTTCACGATGGCAGTCAACGTGCCAGGCGATCTACTGACCGATCTCAGCCTGCCTGACAAAATAGAGCAGAAGGCGCGCAGCACCGGCATTGATCCCAAGCGTATCGTCATCGAGATCACCGAGAGCGTTGCACTCGATGACCAGCCCACGACACTCGATGTGCTCACGCGCATGCGGTTGAAGGGCTTCGCCCTGGCACTCGATGATTTCGGCACCGGCTATTCATCGCTGGTCGAGCTCTATCGCATGCCGTTCAGCGAGATTAAAATCGACCGCTCATTCGTGAGCCAGGTGGAACGAGATCAGGATGCTCGCACCATTGTCCGCTCGATTGTGGGGCTTGGGCATAATCTCGGTTTGCGCGTGGTCGCGGAAGGTGTCGAGACTTCGAAAATCCTGAACTTCCTCAGCGAAGTCGGGTGCGAGCAGGCACAGGGCTATTTCATAACGGTGCCGCTTGCCGCGGAGGCGTTTGAGAATTTCGTGCGTCGCTGGACGAACCGAAAACCGGCGCTCCGCGTCATCACCGATAATGCGGCGGGAAAACGATCAGGCGCCGCGGCATGATCTCCTAGTTCATCTCTCCCGAAAACTCCCCAACCTTACGCGGCTCATTCGTGAGCCGCGTTTTTTATGGGCGGAACCCGACTGGCCATCCCCGACCGGGCGGCTCAAGGAAAGGGAAGGCCACCGGCCTCCCTTTCTCAGGTCAATGTCGCACTCTATCAGTATGGGCTGTTGCAGCGATATTGCCGGCCATCGTAACCGGTGAAGGTATCGGTGGCGGGGTTGTAGGAGCGATAGCGCTGCTGGCACCAGGCCACATGCGAGCTGGCCGCTGCTCCCCGGGCCGCACCTGCAGCGGCACCGGCGATGGTTCCCGCAATGCCGGCAGCTGCTGCCGCGCCAAGCCACCAAGGCGTGCGATAGTAATAGCCGCCATGGTAATAGCGATATCCAGGCCGCCTATGGCGATAGCGGGGGCCGTGGCGATGGCGGTGATAGCTGCCGCGATAGCGCCGGGACTGCACCTCGTGAATCAGACTGTTCGCATCTGCAGCGGTCGATGCCTGCTTCAGGACCGACCCTATCGGTGCTGCGGACGCTTGCGGAGGCGTTCCGCCCAACGCAGCGACGCCAAACATCAGCAGGCCCGCTGCTATGGTCAAAGTCTTTCTAGCCATGTGATGGCCTCCCTTGAGAGCCGTTGTCGGATGCATGCGTAAAGCATCGGCACCGGTTTCGTTCCACAGCTCCGGGGCTGATTGCCATCTGACCCAGGGAGGCGCCCGGATATTTGGCAATTTTCATGAATTAACTCTGTAAGCAGGACAGGCCGCCGGTCCCATATGGCGCCATGGACGGGCATGCAGACATCCGATACAGTTTCAACGCGCGGACATCGGTGCGCACGCGCTATACGGATAACCGCATAGGCGGCACATCCCGCAAGTCCGCTTGTCGGAGCACTAGCACATGAAGCATCGCTTTATTGCGGCCGCGATGGGCATTTGCCTGTCCGGTCTTTTGTTCGGAGCCGCGCAGGCGGCGCCCATAGTATCGGCGAACCACGTACCAGCCGTCCAAGCCACTGATATCCATCAGGTGGCAAGAAAGGTCGTCAAGAAAAAGGTGGTCGTCAAACGGAACGGCAAGGTAAAGCGGAAGACTGTCGTCTATAGCTCGAAGCGCTATGGGCCGCGTTATAAGGTTCGGCGGCCGGGATATGGCTACTATTATGGTGGCTATTACTATAGAACGCCGTGGTGGCGCGTACCAGGCGGACCCGCAGTGGTTATCGTCCCATAAGCCTCAGGTGATCAGAGCATATGCAGGCCGGCCTTTCGCCGGCCTGTTTCAGTTCGGGAACCCGAAACGCATTGGGGGCGAGCAAAGCGCACCGCCTCATCTCATCGCAAGCAGCCATACCAGCATGAGTGAACCCAAGGCGATGCGGTAATAGGCGAACGGGGTAAAGCCGTAGCGGGAAATGAAGCTCAAGACGGATCGGACCACCACCAGGGCGGCAATGAAGGCGGCGATGAAACCGATCGCGATCACGCCCATGCCATCAAGGGTCAGCACATCCCGGTTCTTGAACAAGTCGTAGGCGGTGGCACCCAACATCGTGGGAATGGCCACAAAGAAGCTGAATTCCGCCGCCGTCTTGCGCTCAACACCCATCAGAAGCGAACCGAGAATGGTGGCACCGGAGCGCGAGACGCCGGGCACCAGTGCCAAGCACTGAAACAAGCCGATCCGCAAGGAGAGCGAGGCGGGAAAGTCCTCGACGCGGCGCCAGCGCACCACGTGAACGAGCCGCTCTACAGCCAAGATCGCAAAGCCGCCGAGGATCAAGGCCACGCAGACCACCAGCGGGTTGAAGAGGACCGACTTGATGAAGCCGTGAATTGCCGCCCCAATGGCGGCAGAGGGCAGAAAGCCCAACAGGATCGCGATCGTGAACCGACGTGCAGCAGGGCTATAAGGCAAATTGATCAACACCTGCCATAGCTTGTGGAAGTAGACGCAGACGACCGCCAGGATCGCACCAAGCTGAATGGCCACCTCAAACACCCGGCCGGGCGGGCCCTGGAAGCCCATGAGATCGCCGACAAGAATGAGATGACCCGTCGAGGAAACAGGCAAAAACTCGGTCAGCCCTTCCACCAAGCCGAGCAGAATTGCTTCGAGAACCAATACAATATCCACGGAACCCCCGAATCTGCCCCGGTAGACCAGCCCCGCGCTCCTTAGCCCGGTCGCATGATCAGGACAAGGCGCCAGATCGCCCCAGCGCATCCCGAGTTGGGGCTGCAGGGCCGGAAAGGATTCCCCATTTACCAGGAACGAAACATTTGGCCGGTACGTTGAGGCTTCGTATTTCGGAGGCCAGCCCCGTGGCACCGCGTGCAAATTGGAAGGGCTACCTGCAGATCGGCGAAGTCGTCTGCCCCGTAGCTCTCTATACGGCCGCTTCGACATCGGAGCGTGTCTCGTTCCACACGATCAACCGCAAGACGGGAAACCGCGTGCGGCGGCAATATGTGGATGAGAGCACGGGAAAGGCGGTTGAGAGCGAGGACCAGGTTCGCGGCTATGAGGTGAGCAAGGATGATTATATCGTGCTCACGCCGGACGAGATCGCGAGCGCCGTGCCGCAGAGCGACAAGAAGCTCGCCGTCGAAGCGTTCGTTCCCTGCAGCGAAGTGGACGAGGTCTTTTTCGACAAGCCCTATTATCTCGCGCCGGCCGGCCGCGAGGCGCAAGAGGCCTATTCCGTGATCGTGGCGGGGTTGTCTGCCAAGAACGTGGCAGCGCTTGCTCGTACCGTCCTGTTTCGGCGCCTGAGAACCGTGCTGATCCGGCCGCACGAGCGCGGGCTGATCGCGAATACCCTCAATTTCGATTATGAGGTCCGCTCGGCCCAAACGGCCTTCCGGGAAATTCCCGACATCAAGATCACGAAGGATATGCTGGATCTTGCCCGGCACATCATCGACACGAAGTCGGGCCATTTCGATCCCTCGACCTTCGATGACCGGTATGAGGCGGCACTCGCCGAGCTCGTGAAGGCCAAGATCGAAGGCAAGCCGTTGCCCAAGGCCAAACCGCGTGAACCCGCCAAGGTGGTCGACCTGATGGAAGCTCTGCGCCAGAGCGCCGGCCTTGCGGATAAGAAGCCGGCAGCAACGGGCGGCAAGCGCAGGACGGCAGGCACCGCCAAGTCTTCGAGGGCGGCCTCGAAGCCCGCCGCTCGGCGCAAGGCAAGCTGAGATGGCGCTCGAAACCTATCGCCGCAAGCGGGATTTCACCGCGACGCCGGAGCCGAAGGGGCGAAAAGGCAAAACCGGCGGCCATAACTTCGTCATTCAAAAGCACGCAGCGCGCAGGCTGCACTATGATCTGAGACTCGAGCTTGACGGCGTGCTGAAAAGCTGGGCGGTGACAAGAGGACCAAGCCTCGTGCCCGGCGAAAAGCGGCTGGCGGTCGAGGTCGAGGACCATCCGCTCGATTACGGCGGCTTTGAAGGAACGATTCCCAAAGGTGAATATGGCGGCGGCACGGTTCTGGTCTGGGATCGCGGAACCTGGGAGCCGCTGTTCGATGCCCATCACGGGCTCAAGAAAGGCCATCTCGAGTTCGAGCTCCATGGCGAGAAGCTGAGCGGGCGCTGGCATCTCGTACGCATGGCACGGCGCGCTGGGGAAAGACGCGACAATTGGCTTTTGATCAAGGGAGAGGATGAGGCCGCGCGCGAGCCGGATGACCCCGATATCCTCGAGGAACAGCCGCAGTCAGTGATCACCGGGCGCTCAATTGACGAGATCAGCAAGGAAGCGCCCGGCTGGTCCTCCAAAACCGGCCGCATCCGCAAGACCCCGGCCGATGGCGTCGCGACATCTACAAAGTCCAAAACGACAACGGAGAAACCCGTCAAGAAAGCGCGCGCCGCCAAGGGTGGAAAAGCCAGCACAAAGACGGCTGAGGTTACCGAGGCGAAAGGCAAAGAAGCCGCCACAATCAGGCCGGTCAAGAAGGCAAAGAAGGCTGCGATGCCCGGCTTCATCGAGCCGTCGCTGGCAACGCTCAGCCCGAGGCCACCGGAGGGTGACCGCTGGATCCACGAGGTCAAGTTCGACGGCTATCGCCTGCAGGCGCGGATCGATGCGGATGATGTCAAGCTGCTCACCCGGCGCGGACTTGATTGGACCGACCGGTTCGGCAAGGAAATCGCGGACGCGTTCCGTGCGCTGCCGGTTGGCCAAGCGATCATCGATGGCGAATTGGTGGTCGAAGGTGATGCGGGTGCGTCTGACTTCTCAACCCTGCAGGCGGATCTGAGCGAGGGCCGCACGGATCGCTTCGTGTATTACGCGTTCGACCTTCTCTATCTCGACGGGCAGGACCTGCGGGCATCGCCCCTGGTCGAGCGCAAGGCGGCATTGGAGCAATTGCTCGAAGGCGCGCCCGAGAGGCTACGCTATAGCGAGCATTTCGAGGTCAGCGGCGAGATGGTGCTGCGCCACGCCTGCCGCTTAAGCCTCGAGGGCGTGGTCTCCAAGCTCCGCAGCGCGAGCTATAGTTCGGGCCGCAACCGTTCGTGGATCAAATCGAAATGTTCCGCGCGGCAAGAATTCGTGGTGGGCGGCTATGTTCCATCGACCACCTCGCGACAGGCCATCGGATCGCTCGCCCTCGGGGTTTATGAGAATGGCAAGCTCCAACATGTTGGTCGGGTGGGTACCGGGTTTACCGCCAAGCTCGCGGCTGAGCTCTTCGATCGCCTGCAGCCACTTCGCGCAGAGCGCACGCCCTTTTCAGGCAAGCTTTCTGCGGAGGAACGGCGCGGCCTCGTCCATGTTCGACCCGAGCTGGTCGCCGAGATCGAGTTCCGCGGCTGGACGGGGGATGCACATCTGAGGCACGCGTCGTTCCGGGGCCTCAGGGAAGACAAGCCCGCGGAAGAGATCACACGGGAGACCACCGACACATCTGCTCCGGAACTGCCCCGCCGAACCGTCTCGCTCACCCATCCCGATCGCCTCTATTGGCCTGATGCGGGTGTCACTAAGGAAGGCCTTGCCGATTATTACGCGCAGGTCTGGACCTTCATCGCGCCATTCCTTGTCGGCCGACCGCTCGCACTTTTGCGCTGCCCGGGCGGCATCAGCGAAGCCTGCTTCTTCCAAAAGCATGCCTGGAAGGGCCTCAACCGCAATATCGTGCTGTTCAAGGACCCGAAGGACAAGGACGAGGAGCCGATGCTCAGCATCGACAGCTTCGATGGCCTGATGGGGCTCGTGCAAGGGGGCGTTCTCGAAATTCACCCCTGGGGCTCGACGATTGCCGATCTGGAGCGGCCGGACATGATCATTCTCGATCTCGATCCCGGCGAGAATGTCGGCTGGAGCGAGGTCATCGAAGCGGCCCAAGAGGTGAGGCAGCGGTTGATCGATGCGGGGCTCGTGCCCTTCCTCAAGACGACGGGCGGCAAAGGCCTGCATGTCACGGCACCGTTGACGCCCAATACCGATTGGGAGACCACTAAGGCCTTCACCAAAGAGCTTGCAGAGGCCATGGTGTCCGACAGTCCCGGGCGCTATGTGGCCACCATCACCAAATCGAAGCGGCGCGGAAAGATCCTGGTCGATTATCTGCGCAATGGCCGGGGCAGCACGGCGGTTGCGCCCTACTCTACCCGCGCCCGCCCCGGTGCCCCGGTCTCGATGCCGCTCGACTGGAGCGAGCTTACCCCGGCGATCGGGCCTGCGCATTTCACCGTCACCAACACGCCCGCGCGGCTGAGCGCACTCACGACCGACCCATGGGCCGATTTCCGGAAGGCTGCTGTTCCGTTGGAAAAAAAGAAAACCAAGCGCGCACGTTAAAGAAGCCGGGCTTGGCGGCCACGGCTTACCGCTTCGACTTCTTGCCTTCCGCCTCTAGGCTGCGCTTCAAGGCATCAACGATGCTGACCACATTGTCGCCAGTGGGGGCCTCCGTCTCGCTCGCCGCTTTGGCGCGAGCCTTCGCCGGACGCTTGCGCCCCTTCTTCTTGGCCTCGATCATGTCCAGCAACCGGTCCTGCACGGGATCGCTCATGAGCTTCGGATCCCATTCGGTGGTGCGCTCATCGATGAGCTTTTTCACCAGCTCCATCGTGGTCTTCTCCACATGGGGCTTTTCGAGATCACCGAAATAGTTCTCGGTGGGGCGCACCTCATCGCCATAGCGAAGGGTCCAAAGCTCGATCCCGCGATCGCGCGGTTTAAGCATCACAGCCCGCTCGCGCCGATACAGCACAAGGCGCGCGATGCCAACCTTGTCCGTTGCGGCCATGGCATCGCGGATCACCGCGAAAGCCTCCGCACTCACATCGTCATCCGGCCTGAGGTAATGGGGCTTGTCGTACCAGATCCACGGGACTTCGGACGATGCCACGAACATGTCGATATCTATGGTGCGGGTGCTTTCCAGCGCGACCGCCTCGATCTCGTCATCCTCGATGAGAACATAGTCGTCTTCGCCGCGCGGATAGCCCTTGACGTAGTCCTCGTCCTCCACGGGCTTTCCGGTTTCGGCATCCACATATTGGCTCACCAGGCGGTGGCCCGTCTTGGCATTGACCATGTGGAAGCGCACGCGCTCGTTCTCGCTGGTGGCCGGCACCATGGAGACGCGGCACGTCACCAGTGAGAGCTTCAGATAACCTGTCCAGAACGCGCGTGGCGCCATGGTGGTGATTTCCAGATCCGGCCCAACCGGCATTGCCGGGCAAACAAGAATAATCCGACGGACAGCCGCATGGTTCCGAGACGATCGTAGGGCGAATTCGTTGCGAGGGTCTTAGCCCTTGCAATTTCCACCTTCGCCAGTCAGCTGATGAGCAGTTCAACTCGCCCATGGGGACGCCAAAATGATGCTGCAGAAATTCAGGCGCTGGAAATGGGGGTCCTTGAAGGCGAGCACATCATCGTTGAACGTGCCAAAGGTGGTTTCAGGCCGATGCTTCATGCCCTGATAGAAGGCATCGATGATTCCATGCTTGAAATCATCGCCCCGGGGAAAGGCTGAAAGCACCGCCTCGCGTTGCTCCTCGCTGAATTGCTCATAGCCACGGCCCACGACATCCATCCCCGCCCCCACCTGTACAAGCGCAATTTCCGGATGCATGTGCTCCGGAATGCCCGGGGTGGTGTGGAGAGCAATCGCCGCCCATACCCTTTCGACTTCGGCCTCAGAAATGCCGTGGCCTTTCAGGAAATCGCGCGCGGCATTCGCGCCATCCACCTCGAAGCGAAGCTTGCTTTCGCTATAAGCCGCGGTCAGGCCGATATCGTGGAACATGGCCGCGATATAAAGCAGCTCCGGGTCAAAGATCAGCCCCTTACGCTTGCCGGTCAACGCGCCCCAAAAATAGACCCGCGCAGAATGGTGAAACAGCAAATCGCTCTCTGTGTCGCGAATGAGCTGGGTTGCGGCGCGAGCCAGTGCACTGTCGGGAATGCCGACGCCGAAAATATCCTTCGCGGTCACGGCCAGTTCCTCCATAACGACTTCCCTCATATGGTCAGCACGATCTTGCCCTTGGGCTGAGGCGCAAGGTGCTCCAGCATGAGATGAGCCTCGCGGGCATCGGCCAGCGGAAGCACTGCCCCCACCCGGGTTTTCAGCTTCCCCTCGTCAATGAGACGACCGATCCTAGCCAGATGCTCGTCGGTGACCTTAACCAGAAAGAACCTGGCTTCGACCCGATGGCTCTCCGCAACATCCTGGTCTGGACTGGACACGGCTGATATCAGCTTGCCGCCAGGGCGGAGCACCTGAAACGAGCGCTGTTGTGTTTCACCGCCGACCAGATCGATGACTGCATCCACATTGCGGACCTCATCCTCAAAGCGCTGGGTCTTGTAGTCGATGATGCTATGGGCGCCGCGGTCGCGCACAAAGACTATGTCCTCAGCCGCAGCGGTCGCGATGGTTCGCAGACCAGCGCCATGGGCCAGTTGAACCGCATAGGCGCCGACATTTCCCGCGGCCCCGTGGATGAGCACAGTTTGGCCCGCCTGGAGCTTGCTTTCATTGAAAAGAGCCTGCCATGCGGTCACGGCGATCACGGGAACGGAGGCCGCTTCGACATGGGTTAGGGTGCTCGGTTTCCTCGCAACCATTGCCGCCGAAGCCAGGGCATATTCGGCATAGGCGCCGATGAAGCGCGGGTTCGTGACACCATAGACCTCATCGCCCAATTTCAGGTTCGAGACCTCCGGCCCGACCGCAACGATCTTACCGGAGAGATCCGAGCCCAAAGTGAGGGGAAGCGGCTGCGGCAGGGCGCTGTTTCCCGCCCTGATCCAGCCGTCCCACGGGCCGACGCCTGCGGCTGCAACTTTGACCAGGACCTCGCCCGGGCCGGGGTTTGGCCGCAAGACCTTCTCGAATCTCATGACGTCCGGCGGGCCGAACTCGTGCACCCGCCAGGCCATCATCCCTGGTTGGGCTTCAACCGCATCCGCTTGATGACGATCGCTGCTGGAGGTCATTTGGAGCTCCTTCGCTATGGTTGGGCCATGGATAGCGGCACGCCTTACTTCGGGTCAGGAGTGGTCAGGGGGTTATCCTTGGCGTCCACCACGAAGACAGCCAGCAGGCTCGCCGGCTCCTGGTCACTGGCATTCTCGCTGACCCTGTGATGGGAGCCCGGCTCCTCGTAGAAGCCCTCGCCGGCTTTGTAGACCTTGGCGGGCTCATCTCCGACCTGGCTGCGAACGGCGCCAGAAAGGACGTGCGCATAGATGAATGCCGAAGGGGCATGGTGATGGGCGTGGGATTTGCCACCGGGCGCATAGGTCACGAGCACCGCAACCATCCGCTTTCCCTCGACATTGGGGAGAGCGTGCTCGAAGATAGGCTTTACCTCTTCGCCACCCTGGGCAAATCCGGGGGATTGGCCGAGCGCTGCACCACTCAGCGCGAGGAGGATGCCGGCCGTGACGAGACCAATTTTCCTGTTCATGACGATTATCTCCGAATTCTGCATGGCCGTTGCGTCCTGCCTCGGCGTCGATGACCCTGGGAGGCTCTTGCGGCATCATCCGTTCACAGGCCGCACGACTATGAATGGCGCGGCCGGCTCACTACCGCAATGGGACGGGACCTTCCGATCAGGACAAGAGCACAGCAATTCCGACCAATGACGGGCAAGGCGGCGCGAGGCCGACCTTCCGTGCCAGGGCTTTCGACCAGCCATCCAAAGAGGAGGCGACGTGTGCACGCCCCGCCCTACTCTGCAGCCCAACACATACGCAACGACTGTGCGCGTTCCGTGCGCCCTCACGCCGGCCACAAGCGCCGCTTTTTCGTTGATTGCGGACATTGGATATTGACCGGAGATGCCTGATCTCCTAAGCCTTGCAGCCGCTGGAGACGTGGCCGAGAGGCTGAAGGCGGCGGTTTGCTAAACCGTTATACGGTCAAAAGCCGTATCGAGGGTTCGAATCCCTCCGTCTCCGCCAGCCTCCCTTTTTAAGCCATTGAAAATAGTGCTGAGCCCAAAGCACTCTCTCGAGCTGATCTATCCGGGCCGGTGATAGATAGATGCGCAGCTTCCTGTCGGCGTCGGGCGGAAGAACCCAATCCCAATTCTCCGGTACAGCGGCCGGGCCAATGCGGCCCGCCGCTCGCTTTGCCCAGCGGATTGCCTCAACAAGTTCATCGTCAACCAGCTTAGGCGTCCAGCAAAGCTACTCTGCTTGCAGTGCTCCGCAATTTTTAATGAAAAGCTGAACCGATGGGGGGACAGCGCGAAGGTGGCAAGGTGCTGAAGCGCTTGCCCGAAGGCAAACCGGCGGTAGCCCGGCCACGTGCGGGTGTGGCCAGACCGCCGTTCAGATCAAGTCAGCCAAATCGCTGAACGATGGGGTCAGTCATCGTCCTCCCAGCTGCCCGATCGTCTCGAACGTCCCCTTTCGAGACCTGACCATCGCAGGAAGCAATTCTCACCAAGACGGAGCTGAGCTTGCCAGCCCATTTCAGAAGCTGAAGCGCAATCCGGCATTGACGGTGCCACCGAAGACATCGTCGCCGAAATAGGTCTTGCCATCGATATAGCCGGAGAGCGCGCCGGAGCCGATGAACTGAATGCCCAGCCCCGCCTCGCCCCAGGTGCCAGACCGGTCATCGGCGGTGATGAAGCCACCGAGATTGAGCTTGTTGTCGCCCTCGAACTCGTTGACCACGCTCGCCTTGATATAGGGCTCGAGCCGTGAGCCGTCGGCCTGGATGAAGCTCGTCCCGAGCCTTGCGCCGAGGCGGCCGCGCAGGCTCTCCCCGTCGTTCCAGTCGATATGGTTGCCCGCCATGAAGGTCCCATCAATCTCCGAGGACAGATAGGTGACCTGCAATTCCGGCTCGAGGAACACCGCCGGGTTGAGGTCGAAGCGATAGCCGGCCTCGAAGGATGCGCCGATATTGGTGGCATCCGACTTGGACTTATCGCCCACAGCCGGCACCTTGTAGCTCACATCGAGCAGGTCCGCCTTCACCAGAGCATCGACGTAGAACCCACCCTGGAGATAGGTGGCATAGCCGCCCACCGATGCGCCCTCGTAATCGGCCGAGGAGAGGCTGTGTCGGTAGTCGAGGTCCGAATTCACATAGCCGCCGAGCACACCCAGAACCAAGATGCCCTGGCCGAGCTCGAAGCCCATGTCGAAACCGGCCTGGAAGCCGAACGTGTCCTGTTTGTACTTCACGCCATGGGAGGCATCATATTTTGCCCAATCGCCGATCGCCCGGCCCCAGAAGCCGCCCAATGGACGGCCCACCACGGCCGGTGGCATGGGCTGAGGCAGGTCGGCAACAGGACTGACCAGGGTGGTGCCGCGATAGGTCTGGCGCAGATCAACCGTGCGCTCATGCCAGGCACCGGTGGTCGCATACCAGACGTTCTGCAGACCGCTCATCACGCTTGCGGTCTCGAAGACCTCATCATCGGGATTGCTCTGGAGCACCCAGACGAGGTCCGGACGCAGATCAAGATCATAGGTGAAGAAGCCTTTGTCGATCGGGCCGCCCACCAGGTAGAAATCACCCTCCTGGGTGAAGCCGTTCGAGACATCCACCACCTCGATGCCACCGGGCACATATCCCCCGGGACCTGCATTGGTGTCGTTGACATAGAGCGCGGTCGGGCTGCCATTGCCGCTGGCGATGACGGTGCCGCCGATCTCGAGCACGTCGGCCGTCGAGCCGGGCCCGCCCAGGAAGGCATCAACCCCGAGCGCGCCGCCGCCGATGAAGTCGCTATCGGCGAGGATGATCCGGTCGCCCTCGCGATCATCCTGCATGTCGATCACGCCGCCGAGGCTGTTGTCGAACACTTCGAGATTGGCGATGGTCACGCTTGCCGGCGCATTCCGCTCAGCGAGGGTCAACAGACCGCCATTGTTGAAGCGGTCATCCCCGTCGCCGAAATCACTGTCGCCGCGGGCATAAACCGCGCCGGTGTCGTAGTTGTTGAAGGTGTCGGCACCGCCGCCCATGGTCATATAGCCGGTCACATCACCGGCATTCTCGACCACGGAATCGCTGTCGAAGTTGACGATCGCCCGGTCGTTGAGCGAGGAGATCGAACCGAGATTGACGAGCCTGGAGCCGGCACCGCCGTCGAACACCACACCGGCGCCATCGCCCGTGCCGCCGACCACCTCGCTCGTCTCGGTCACATAGACGACGGCTCTGCCATTTTCGCTCTGGGCAGCGATCGCGGTCGCATCAAGACCGGTGGCGGAGATCAAGCCGTCCGTGTAGATATTGACCTCGCCATCCGTGGTCTGCCCCATGATGCCGTTGCTGGCCTCACCCGTGGTCACGACGTAGGTGATCCCGATGCCCACATCGCCCGCTTCGCTGAGGGCCATGATTCCGGGTGCGAAGTCGCCATGAGTGATGACGCTTGCTCCGCCCACCAGCACGTCGCTGGTGAGATCGACCGCGACCACACCCGGCGCATTATCGCCAAAGGTTTCCACGTCGAAGAACCGCACCTCGGCCGTGCCATTGGCCTCGGCGTAAATGCCGGCTGAATGGTCGCTATAGGTGATGACAGTGTCCGCCAGGACGAAAGCGGATCCGTCCGCCGTGCGCGCGGTAATACCCGTGGCGTCCTCTCCTGCCGTCGTCACATCGCCCGCGACGACGACGGCAGGTCCGGTCTCCGTGGTGGCCACCACACCGCGGGAGTGATCGCCTGCGGTCTCAACAGAGCCGGCGACCACGAAGGCCCCGCTTTCTCCGTCGGCCCGCGCGGCATCGGCGTGGCTTCCGCCTGTCGAGACCTCCTCCGCCACGATGGCCGCGCGACCTTCAGGCGCCCTGGCCACGATACCGTCGCTCTCATCGCCATGCGTTTCCACGCGGCCCGCCAGGACGAATGTGTCCCCGTCCCCGCTCGAGGCTGCGATACCTATTGAACCGGCGCCCAACGTGCTGGTCTCGCCGGCTATGACGGTCACGTCACCTTCCGATCTTGCAATCACACCGGCGGCGTCATTTCCCTGTGTAGCAATCCGTTCCGCTTCGACGAAAGTGCCGTCCTCGCTGAGGGCGAAGATCGCCGCTGCACCATCGCCCGCCGTCGAGACGCTTCCTGCCTGCACGATACTCAGACCATCGAGCGCCATCGAAAAGATGCCCGTTGCGGAAGCGCCCTGCGTGACGACGTCGCCGGCAGCCACGATGCTGGAGCCGTTCAGCGCGAGCGCCAGGATGCCATCGGCGTTCCCGCCGAGCGTGCTCACCGATCCGGCAACCACGATGACATCATTGAACTCGCTCTGGGCCAGGATGCCATTGGAGTTGGCTCCCTCGGTCACCACAGAGCCGACACCCACATAGGCCGAGCCTGGCCCGCCCGCCATCAAATCGATGCCGGTGGAATTTGCGCCATGGGTGGTCACGCTATTGCCGATCGCGATCGCATCGCTGGCCGGGTCGGTGCCGACCACACCTGGAGAATTGTTGCCGAAGGTTTCCACATCGCCGAACACGGTCAGCGACGTGCCGTTCGCCTCGTTGAGAATGCCTGTCGAGTCGTCGCCATGGGTGGTGACACTCTCGGCGAGCACGTAGGTCGAGCCATCGGCATTCTTGGCGATGATGCCATCCGCATCGAGGCCGGTGGTGTCAACCGTGCCGGCCAGCACGAAGGCCGTACCGCTGGCGGTCTCCGCCACGATGCCATCGGATTCGCGACCATTGGTGGTCACGCTGCCGGCGGCGACGCCGGCGCCCGTCGTCCCCGTCGCCCGTATGCCGTTGGAGCGATCACCGTTTGTAGCAAGTTCGCTCACGCCGACATAAGCGCCGCCCGTTCGAGATCTTGCGAGGATGCCGTCGGAATTAAGACCTGTGGTCTCGACGCGTCCCGCCAGGGCGATCGCCTCACCATCGCGCGCACTGGCCGTCAACCCGTCGGCGCGCTCGCCATCCGTCCTCACAGTGCCGGCGAGAACGAAGGCGCCATCGGCCCCGGCCGCCCTTATGCCATCGGCCCATTGCCCGGACGTGGAGACATCGCCCGCAATCACGATCGCTTCCCCGTCTAGGGTCCCTGCCCAGATCCCCACCGCATTCAGGCCATTGGTGGAGACGGAGCCCGCACTGACCACGGTATCGCCCGACTCGTTGCGCGCGACGATGCCAGCGGCATTGTCCCCGACCACGTCGACATCGAGGACAGCGATATTGATGCCTTCAGCGGCTACCGCCATGATTCCATTGGCGCTGGCGCCCTGAGTGGCAACCTGCCCGGCGAGAATATTGACTGCACCGGCTTGCGCCTCCGCACTGATGCCTTCGGAATGCTGGCCGCTCGTCGAAACTGACCCGGCGACCACATAGGCATCGCCATCGTCTATGGTTGCGGTGATGCCATTGGCGCTGTTCTCGGTGGTGTTCACTTCGGCCGCAGCGACAGCCGCAAAGCCGCTTTGAGCGGATGCCGTGATGCCGGCTCCGGTCGAGTTCACCGTGTCTGCGAGAACCAGCGCCGGCCCGTCAGTGGCGGTGGCGATGATGCCCTGCGAGCTGGGGCCGGCCGTCACGACGTCATTGGCGATCACGCCGGCAAAGACGGAGCCGTTCGCGACGATGCCGTGGGAATCCTGCCCATCGGTCGAGACCGTGCCGCTGGCAAGCACCCCGGCCAGGCCAGCGGAATTTGCCACAACGCCGATCGAGCCATCGCCCGTGGTCGTCACATTATTGACCGAAGCGAGGGCTGCGAGCGTACCCTCAACATTGACGCCATGGGCGTCATTGCCCGATGTGGTGATCTGCCCATCGCTCGTGGCAACCGCGATCAGGCCGGCGGTGGCATTGATGCCATGGGCGCCGTTTCCAGTGGTCGTGACATCATGGGCCGAGGCGAAGGCGGTTCCGACGAGGGCCTGTGCGTTCACACCGATGCCCTGGCTGGTGACGTCGTTCACATCCACGGTCACAGCGCCCAGGGCGGTCGTCGCGTTAACCCCCATTCCCGTTGCGGACGAGACGTTTCCGGCGGTGACATCGACATCGCCGGCGCCGGATGTGGCGTTGATGCCGGTGCCGCCTGCGATCACGTCATCGACATCGACGACAACATTCCCGAGCCCCGTGGTGGCATTGACACCGATGCCGGTGCCATTTGCCGTGATGGTGCCTTGCTGGATGACGGTGCGGCTGCCAAGCAGGCCGGAGACATTGATCGCGGTCGCGTTGGTGGTGGTGATGCTGCCTTGCGAATTGACCGTAAGATCTGCATCCGCCAAGCCCAGGAACCCACCAGTCGTGACATTCACACCGATCGTGCCCGGCGGGGGAATGACGACGACGCCATCCTCGATGGTCAGGACGAAATCGCTCGTCCTGCCGGGGTAGGATATCGCGCCTGTTCCACCTGGAGCGCAGTTCGCCCCGCCCGGCACCGGCGCGCAAGACGCCGCCCAGGCCGTCCCGCCAGCTGGTTGAAACAAGAACAGGCCCAATCCGGAAAGTGCAGCCCCGAGCAGGAGCAATGATTTCCGCTCTTCAGTCCGAGCCGATACCGTCCACGCACCTTTCCTGCAGATCTTTCGCGTGATGTTATTCGGACGTGCAGTTCTGATTGGCGCCGAACGCCACGACGGTTCCCCCATGTTCCCCCCAACAAACCTCGAAACCGCGACGCACAGTTCGGGTTTGCTGCTGCCCGACCGAATCGCCACACATGCGCCACTATATTGCCAATTTTGCAACAAAACATCGGGATTGGTGGAAGGGCTGTTTCTCGGTTGGGAACCGCTGGGCGGAAGAAATCCAACGCCGAATCAGCGTGCGCTCATCTCGCGTGGCGCTCGTTCAGCACGGGCCGAGCGGCCGCCGGGTGCAGGCCGCAGAATAACGAGGCCGTAGAGATGTAAACGGCCCCCGCAGTCTCCTCCCGTGGGGACGCCAAGCAATTTAAGCGCATCCTGGGCCACTTATGGCCTCGGCCACACAGCCTATGTCTTCGACCTGCTGCCGGCAGCCTTCGCTTAAAGGTTTATCTCATCAAGCAGAGTCAGTGCTCCATCATCGAACCGGAAAACACTGATCGTATCAAGTTCACCGGCCATTTCGAGCCCTTGACTGTTCAGCTCATCGGCAAGCTTCTTGCCCGAGACGCCGTCTCTAAACGCGCCGACCGTGATATGGGGGATGAAGGGCAATTCCAGGCGCAGAGACCCGCTCAACGGCCCTGTATAGAGCTGGTCATGCAACCTGACCAGAGCCGAAAAACCCTCCTCTGGAACGAGATAAACATGGAAGACCTCAGTCAGGAAATCCTTTACCAACAGCGCGGTGCGAAGACAGAAGCGAATTCTTGCCGTCTTCTCCACGACAATTCTCACATGGGCTGTGAGGGCGGCCTCATCCACCGTTCTTGACGGAAATACCAGTGTGAAGTGAGCAGGCACCCGCTTAAAATTTGGATCATGCTGCTGGCGAATGGCTTCGATCTGCCGTCGAAGCGGCTGCGGTAGCTTTGGGTCGGCAATGACGACGAGCGACATGGTATAATGCCCTCAGAGCAGCGAGGCGCCGGCTCAACTATCTCAGCGAGGTCCTGCCCCGGGGCGTCAGTTTCCGAGATAGGCTCGCTTTACGTTCTCACTCGCAGCAAGTTCCGCGGACGGCCCCTGCATGGCGATCATTCCGTTCTCTAGCACATAGGCTTCGGATGAGAGAGCCAGGGCGATGGACGCGTTTTGCTCCACCAACAACACGTCGGTGCCATTATCGCTGATCGTCTTAATGATCTTGCCGATCGTGCGTACGAGATTAGGCGCTAGGCCAATCGTCGGTTCATCCAACATCAGGAGGCGAGGCGCTGCCATCAGCGCTCTTCCGACAGCCACCATCTGCTGCTGCCCGCCGCTCAAGCTCTCAGCGCGATCATCCAGCTTGGCGACAAGATCGGGGAAATAGGCCATGACCTTATCGAAATCCCGGACCACGGCGGCTCTGTCGGTGCGCAGATAGGCGCCGATATTCAGGTTTTCCCGGACAGTAAGGGGACCAAATAAACGCCGTCCCTCCGGCACCAGCGAGATACCCCGGTGCACGATGTCATCGGGCTCGCGTCCGGCAATATCCTCGCCGCAGAACAGGATGTGTCCCTCACTCGGCTTGAGAAGGCCGGTCACCGCCTTGAGGATGGTCGTCTTGCCGGCGCCGTTGGAGCCGATGATCGTGGTCAACCGGCCCGAGCGGACCACCATGTCGACACCGCGAACCGCGTGAACCTTCTGGTAGCGAAGGTGGACCCCACGCAGGTCGAGAATGGCATCAGTCTGCGGCATCGATCGCGCCTCCAAGATAGGCGTCGATCACCACGGGGTCGTTGCTGATCTCCGCAGGCGTGCCTGATGCGAGCTTTCGGCCGTGGTGCAGGACCACAATGCGGTCGCATAGAGACATAACCGCCCGCATGTTGTGCTCAACGAAAAGGATCGAGATGCCAAACTCATCGCGCAGCCTTCGGATGACCTTGAGTGCCTCGGCCGCCTCGGTCTGGTTCAGCCCAGTCAGCGGCTCGTCGAGGCACAAAAGCTTCGGTCTGCCGGCAAAGGCGATGGCCATACTGAGCATCCGCTGCAGACCATGCGGCAGGTTACGCGCCGTCTCATCCAAGAGGCCGTCCAGATGCATGATCCTCGCCGTCTCACGCACGCGCGTGTCGCGCTCGCTGGGCCTGCGAATGCTCTGGCAGGCGCCAATCAGGATGTTGTCATAGACAGTCATATCTTTGAGCAGACTGTCGTGCTGAAAAGTGCGGATCAGCCCGCGCCGCGCGGCCTTCCAGGGATGTCCGCTCTCCAATCTCTCTCCGAGGAAGCTGATCGAGCCCGATGTGAGCCGATAGAAGCCACTCAATAAATTGAAGGTGGTGCTCTTGCCCGCGCCGTTCGGGCCAATCAGCCCCAAAATTTCTCCTTCGCGTAGCTCGAATGTCAGATCGCTCACGGCGAGCAGTCCACCGAAGCGCCTGGTGATGCCCCGGGCTTCGAGCAGTAGCTTGTGTGCATTCGAGGCGGCGCCTGGCCGGTCAAGCATCGCGGCCTCCCGGACTGTGCAGGGCTGCCGCCAGGGGCTTTACAAGTCGGAGCTGCGCGAGACGCCCCAGCAATCCGTTCGGCAAGGCGAGCATCGCCATCACAATGACGATGCCGTAAAAGAGCTGATCATAGGCGCCAAAGCCCAGCAAGTACTGTGCGACAAGAGTGAGCAGCGCCGCGCCCAATACCGGACCGACCGGGTGCTTGTCACCGCCGAGCTTTACATAGGCGAGCGCGAATACAGAGAGCATAAAGGTGAAGTCGCCGGGGCTGATCACCGAGGCGACATAGGCATAAAGTGAGCCGGCGATCCCTAGAACGATGCTGGCAATAACCAGGCAGGTCACCCGCATGGCAAGCACATTGATGCCCACGGATCGCACGACCTGTTCGTTGTTGTGAATTGCCGTAAAGATCTTCCCGAGGTGGGATCGTTCTACCACCGCCAGAGCAACGATGAGCATCATACAGACGATGACAACGAAAGCAGGATAATAGGGCTCGATCCAGGCGGGGACCAAAATGCCCAGAATGCCGTTGTTGCCGCCGAGGAAATCCGACTCCACATAGAAGAGCCGCATGATCTCCGCGAATGCGAAGCTGATCAGCATGAAATAGGCACCCGACGTCCGCATGGTGGCATAGCCCAAGGCGAGCGCAACCAATCCCGCTACGACTCCCGCCACTGGGATCGTGAGGAGCAAAGGCCAGTCAAGGCTGGTCGCAATATACCCTGCGGTATAGGCTCCGATGCCATAGAAGGCGCCGGTCGCCATGTTGAATTCGCCAATCAGCATCACGAAGCGCATCGCAGCAGCAATGACTGCAGCCAGTGCCATCCACAGGATCACCTGGACGACGAAATCCGTGGGCGCCAAGAGGCAGTAGGCCGCGAGCGTAATACCGACGGCAACCGCAAGACGAGACAGGTTATCGGACGACACGGCCAAGTAATCCCTGTGGTCGGAGGACCAGCACCACGGCCACAAGCACGAACATGCCGATCGTCGCGGTGGGAAGATCCACGTAGAAGGAACCGAAGCTCTCGATGGCGGCGAGCAGAAAGCTCGCGAGAATGGCGCCGGGAATGCTGCCGAGCCCGCCTATGATCACGATCATGAATGCCTTGATCAGGAACTCTCCGCCCATGGAGGGTAGAATGACCGCCAGAGGCGCGATCAGGCCCCCCGCAAGCGCCGCGAGAGCCGAGCCGATCAAGAAACCATAGAGGGCTATACGTCGATAGCGGATGCCTTGCAGCATTGCGGCTTCCTGGTCTTCCGCCACGGCGCGCAGGGAAACGCCGAGCGGCGTTCGCATCACCATGAAAAGGATTGCTCCAGTGGCAGCCAAAGCCAACGCACAGATCAACAGCTTCTGTAGCGAGATTGCGCCACCCAACACTGTGATGCTGCCCTCAACCAGCGCAGGAACAGAGCGCGGGTAGCCGCCAAAGAGCTCCAGCATGCCCCCCTGCATAATGAGCACAAGGCCCAAAGACAGGATGAAGCCCGATGTCATGTCCCCAAGGTAGTGTGCAAAGCCGAACCGGAAGACGAGGACCGAGATGATCAGCAGCACCACCAGCGCCACAGCAAATGCCAGCAGATAATCTGCCCAGGGTGGCAGCCCAACCTGGCTCGTCAACCAGCCCACCTGCACGGAAATCAGCAGCGCTGTTAAGCTAAAGAACTCGCCATGTGCGAAATTGATGATCCTCATCACCCCGAAGATCAGGGTGAGCCCCAGCGAAAACAGCACATAGATTGCGCCGATCTGCACGGCATTGATCAGAAGCTGGACGAAAGTGCTCATGGCCTGTTCCAGGATGCGCTGGACATTCGGGGTACTGGAGCCGCCATTTCGATGGAGGCAGTGAGCGACAGTTGCCTGTCGCCTCAGGGCACATCACTGGCCCAGCTTCTTTGCGAGCTCTGCCGGATTGATGCGCGCAATCTCTACCGCTTCACCATTCTTGATCTGGCTTATGATCACCGGCAGCAGCATCTGGTTGGGAAGTCCATAAACGTCAGCCAGACCAAAAGCGGCCGGGCCATAGGAGGATTCGAAGACGATCTCCGGCAAGACCTTGGCAATGGCCTCCGGCTCGATGCTATCTGCCTTCTCAATCCCTGCCTTTAGAGCCGCGATCGAATCCCATGGAGAAATCGTTACCTGATCGAGCGGCTGGCCAAGCTCTTTGATAGCCCGCTCGTTGAGCGCCTTCTCGATCTCGGTTGCCTTGTCTCCGGTGAAGACCGCAGCAAGTCCCATATAGACGTCCTCGGCGGCAGCTCCACCCGTCTTCACCAGTGCGGCGGGGGACGATCCGGCCGACGCGATCTTGACGCCTTTCCAGCCCTGGATCTCCAGCTCCTTGAACAGCTGGCCGGCATTCGGCAGCGGTGTGCCGCCCACGTCGATAATGTCTGGCTTAGCGGCGATCATGCGGGTCGCTATCGGAGCGAAATCGGTGGTCGCGCGCTCAAACAAGTCGTCGCTCACGATCTCATAACCCAGCGCCTTCCAGTTCTCGATGGAGGCGGATTGAATGTCCTGACCCGTCGCGTCATTGGGGTTCAGCAATGCAACCCTCTTCGCCTCGGGATATGTCTTTTGGATGAAGGTGTAGAGAGGCTGCAGTATCTCACCGGGGCTGTTCAGCATCGTGAAGGTCAGGGGGAATTCCTTGCCGCGCAATCGCTTACCCCAAGCTCCCGTGAAGTGCAGAACGCCACGGCGCTCAGAAATGGCCTGCAGCGCAGAAACGGCAGCGGTCGACTGGGTCGCTATGATGTGCTTGATCCCGTCGCGGACGATCAGCGTTTGCGCCACCTTCGCCCCGTCCGTCGCCGAATATTTGTTGTCATAGGCGACGATCTCGAGCTTGTAGGTTTTTCCGCCCGCTTTGATCCCGCCGGCTTCATTGATCGCCTTGGCTGCCTGCTCAGCCGTCCAAACAGCGCCAGTGCCGTAAAACGCACCGGGCCCGGACAGAACGGCGGACATACCAAGCTTCAATGTCTCGTCGGCCTTTGCAGGCATCATCGCCGCAATACCAAATGCAGCGACCGAAGCCGCAAGCTGAAACCACTTCATGGAACTCCTCCCTCCCATGGGATCGCCAGGACTCCGGACAGCGCCATTGGCTGACGTTCTGATCGGTAAGTCCATTGAACGCTAGCATCGGCGCTGTTCTTTGTCGAACAAAAATGATCAGATGATCATTGTTCATTTTTGTTGACGAGCTTTGGCAGGGCTGACACATTCTGCCGCCAGGGGGACCGCCCCGCCGCTCCCCCTCTAGCCGACCGCCATCGCAACGAGGCGTATATGCCGCCCTTCAGAAGCACCATCGATCCGGCAAGCGAGACCTTCGCCACCCAGCGCGAAGCGATGCTTGCGCTCATTGCCGAGGTGGACGCCCTAGAGAACAAGGTGCGGGCACGCTCCGAGCTTGCGCGAGCGAGGTTCGAAGAGCGCGGTCAACTGCTCCCCCGCGAGCGCCTTGCGCGATTGTTCGACCGAGGCAGCCCGATTCTCAGTCTCACCCCCCTGGCTGGGCTAGGAATGCATGACGATGACGGGGTCGAGAACGTGCTTGGCGGCTCGGTGATCGCTCAGATCGGCTTCGTCAATGGCACCCGTGTGATGGCGATTGCCAATGACAGTGCCATCAAGGGCGGCGCGACCATGCCCATGGGGCTAAAGAAGTATCTTCGGGCGCAGGAGATCGCCCTGGCGAACCGCCTCCCGGTCGTTCTGTTGGTCGAAAGCGCCGGTGCGAACCTCGCCTATCAGGCCGAGCTATTCGCCGAGGGAGGCCGACGCTTCTACAATATGGCCAAGCTCTCGGCCGCGGGCATTCCGCAGGTCGCTATCGTGCACGGCTCCTGCACGGCAGGAGGCGCTTATCTCCCCGGCATGTCGGATTACTGCATTATGGTGAGAGGTCGCGCCAAGGTCTTCCTCGCCGGCCCACCCCTTCTGAAGGCGGCTACCGGCGAGATCGCCGATGACGAAGAGCTCGGCGGTGCCGACATGCATGGCATGGTCGCAGGAACGGCCGAATTTCTCGCCGATAACGATGCAGAGGCGATCGAGATCGCTCGTAACGTCATCGGCTCACTCGGATGGCAGGAGCGACCGGCGTCGCAGAACTGGCAGGAGCCGCTCTACTCTCCCGATGAACTGGCCGGTGTCGTCCCGACGGATTACCGCAAACGCTACGATGTGCGCGAGGTTGTGGCGCGCCTGGTGGATGGCTCGGATTTCCTGGAGTTCAAGAAGGATTTCGGTAGCCAGATCTTCTGCGGATTTGCAGCCATCGAAGGTATGCAGTGCGGCCTGATCGGGAATAATGGCCCGATCTTCCCGGAAGCGGCTGTGAAAGCCGCGCAGTTCATCCAGCTCTGCTCGCAAGCACGAAAGTCGATCATTTACCTGCAGAACACGACAGGCTTCATGGTTGGCCGTGACGCGGAGCGCGCGGGCATCATCAAGCATGGCGCCAAGATGATCCAAGCTGTCTCGAATGCCCCGGTACCTAGCATCACTCTGCTCATCGGTGGCTCGTTTGGTGCCGGCAATTTCGGCATGTGCGGTCGCTCTTACGACCCACGCTTCATCTTCGCCTGGCCCAATTCGCGGATATCGATCATGGGCGCCGAACAGGCCGCTACCGTCATGGAAATCGTCACTGAACAGAAGCTCGCGCGAAAGGGCCGCACGCCGGACCCGGAGCGGATGGCGGCTACTCGGGTCGCCATTATTCAGAAGGTCGAAGCGGAATCGACCGCACTCGCCGCCACCGGGCGCATGTGGGATGACGGCATCATCGATCCCCGCGACAGCCGCCGAGTCCTGGCGTTCTGCCTGAGGACCTGCCACGAAGCAGAAGCACGCCAACTCCAACCAATAACCTTTGGCGCTGCCCGCCTTTAGTTCCCGGGAGGAACAGAATGACGATTTTCGGCCCTGAGCATGAAGAACTGCGCCGCTCGCTGCGTCGGTTCATCGATACCGAAATCAACCCTTTCGTCCAGGAATGGGAAGACATCGAGCAGTTTCCCAGCCACGAGATCTGCAAGAAGGCTGGCAATGCGGGGTTCCTCGGGATCAGCAAGCCGGTCGAGTTCGGCGGGCTCGGGCTCGACTACAGCTACAGCACGATCTGGGCCGAGGCTCTCGGGACCATCCATTGTGGCGGCATTGCCTCCGCGCTCGGGGTGCAGACCGACATGTGCACCCCCGCCCTGGCCAAGCACGGCAATGACGAACTCCGCCGCGAGTTCCTTGCACCGACCATCGCCGGCGACTATGTGGGCTGCCTGGGCGTTAGTGAAGTCGGGGCCGGATCAGACGTCGCCAGCATCAAGACCTATGCCCGAAGGGATGGCGATGACTATGTGATCAACGGCGGAAAGATGTGGACCACAAACGGCACCAAGGCCGACTGGATCTGTCTGCTTGCAAATACCAGCGACGAAAACGGTCCGCACAAGAACAAGTCGCTGATCGTCGTTCCCATGGATGCCAAAGGCATCGACCGCTCGACCAAGCTGCGAAAGTTCGGGTTGTGGGCATCCGATACCGCGCAGGTCTTTTTCGACAATGTTCGCGTGCCGCGCCGAAACCTGATTGGCGAGGAGGGCATGGGCTTCATCTATCAGATGGAGCAGTTCGCTGAAGAGCGCCTGTTTGCGGCCGCCCGCACCGTGACCCAGATGCAGGGTTTGATCGACGCGACCATCGAATATACCGGTCAGCGTGTCGCCTTCGGCAAGCCGCTGCTAGACAACCAGTGGATCCACTACACCTTGAGCGACATGGCGACCGAGGTCGAGGCATTACGCTGCCTGACCTACACAGCAGTCGAGAACTACGTGAAGGGTGAGGACGTCAAGCTGCTCACTGCCATGGCCAAGCTGAAGGCCGGTAAACTCGCCCGTGAAATCCCCGACCAATGCCTGCAGTTCTGGGGCGGTGCGGGCTATCTGTGGGAATCGCGTGTTTCGCGCATCCTCCGCGACAGCCGCCTGGTGGCGATTGGCGGCGGCGCGAATGAGGTGATGATGGCGATCATCTCCAAGGAGCTCGGAATCCTGCCCGGTCGTAACAAGCGGGCATGATCATGAGCAGCGCCTTGCCTGATTGTGAAACGCTGCTGCTCGATCGTAAGGGTGCAGCCCTCTTCATCACGTTGAACCGCCCAGCCGTACGCAATGCGCTGAACAGTGCAATGTGGGACCAGATCAACGCGGTGTTCCAGGCGATCGCCCCCGACCGGTCGATCAAGATCGTGGTGCTGCGCGGTGCCGGGGGAACCTTTTGTTCTGGCGGGGATATCGGCGAGCGCTCGCAGTTGCGCGACAATGCCCCACTGGAGGGGGGCGATCCCGTTGCCGAGCGGAACCGCCGGGCCGGCTTTATTTTTTCACGCATCGATGAAGCGCCACAAGCTGTCATCGCAGTGGTCGAAGGACCCGCACTGGGGGGTGGCTTTGGCCTTGCCTGCGCGGCCGACATCGTGATCGGCTCCTCCACCGCTCGTTTCGGCTTGCCGGAGGTCACGCTTGGCCTCGCACCGGCACAAATCGTGCCCTTCCTGCTGCGCCGCATAGGGCCTGCGCGATTGCGCCGGCTCGCACTGACGGCCGCGCGAATAGATGCGGCCGAGGCCTATCGAATCGGCATCATCGATGAATTGTGCCCGGATGAGGCGGCCATCGAACAGCGTATCGCCGCCCTTGCGAATGAGATCGACCGGGGTGCCCCGGGCGCGATTTCGGTGGCCAAGCAGCTGATTAGACAGGCTGAACTCACCGACCAGTCCGGTTTCCTGGATCAAGCCTCGCAGATCATCTCCCGCATGACCCAGGGGGCTGAGGGCATCGAGGGTGCTGCCGCTTTCAGGGAAAAGCGCGCGCCTTCATGGCGGCAAACGAGGATGTGATGCCAGCAGGGATTCGAACCATTCTCGTCGCCAATCGCGGCGAGATTGCCGTGCGCGTATTGCGTACCGTGAAGGAGCTCGGTTATCGCGGCATCGCCGTCTTTAGTGACGCTGACGCCGATGCGCCACATGTCATGGCTGCCGATCGCGCCATCCGTATCGGGGAAGCCCCCGTCGGCAAATCCTATCTTTCGACCCCCGCGATCATCGCTGCCGCGCGCCTCAGCAATGCCGATGCAATCCATCCCGGCTATGGTTTCCTTTCCGAGAATGCGGAGTTTGCTGCCGCCTGCGCTGAGGCTGGGATTATTTTCATCGGCCCATCTCCCGAGGCCATCCGGGCCATGGGCGATAAGCGGATGGCAAAGGAGCGCATGGAGGCTGCCGGCGTTCCCTGCATTCCGGGTTATCGCGGCGCAGACCAGAGCCCCGAAGCCATGGCCGCAGCCGTGCGGCGAATTGGCTTTCCTCTGATGATCAAGGCCGCCGCAGGTGGTGGCGGTCGAGGTATAAGGCTGGTGCACAGCGAAGCCGAGCTTTTGCCGGCCATGAACACGGCCTCGTCCGAAGCGCGCAACGCCTTTGGCGATGGTACTCTCTATCTGGAACGGGCGCTCATTTCCGCGCGTCATATCGAGGTGCAGATCATGGGAGATGCCCATGGTAAGGTCCTCCACTTCGGTGAACGCGACTGCTCGACGCAACGCCGCAATCAGAAGATTCTCGAGGAAGCCCCCTCGCCTGCCCTCAATGACGAGCAGCGGCAGCGGATCTGTGCCGACGCGGTCGCCGCGGCCAGATCGATCAGCTATGTGGGCGCCGGGACCGTCGAATTCCTGCTCGATCAGAAGGGCAAACACTTCTTTCTCGAAATGAACACCCGGCTTCAAGTCGAGCATCCGGTTACGGAAATGATCACCGGCGTCGATCTGGTGGAGCTCCAGATCCGCGTCGCTACCGGTCAGCCACTCGGGTTAGAGCAGCAGGATATTTCCTTTACGGGCAGTGCCATTGAAGCTCGCCTCTATGCAGAGGATCCATCCGCAGGCTTCCTTCCGCAGACAGGCACGATCACTCGCTGGCGCCCGGCCAGCGGCCCCCGCATCCGCGTTGACTCGGGCATTCATGAAGGCCAGAGCGTTACCCCGTTCTATGACCCGATGCTTGCCAAGATCATCGGCTGGGGTCCCACTCGCGAGGATGCCCGGCGTGCGCTCGACCGCGCCTTGGAAGATACGATCATCCTCGGGGTGGGCACCAACCGGCGATATCTCACGCGCTTGTTGAAAGATGACGCTTTTGTCAGCGGCACCATCACGACGGATTATCTCGCGCAGGCTGATGGTCTTGCCCGGGCCGACGAGCCAGAGGCCTTCGAACAAGCCGTTGCGGCGCTTCTGCTGTGCTGGCCGCTGGGCATGTCGGTTCGCCAGTGGCGAGAGGCGGGCGGAGCGAGCTGGCGAATTCGCTTCGATGGCAATGACAAGACTGTGGTGATGATCGAACGCCATATCGACGGCACCGCGACGATAACACTCGCGCATAGCCGGTTCGAGGTGACACCGATCACTCTCAATGAGGACACGCTCACGTTGCGGGTCGGCGACATGCTGGAGCATGCCACCTTTGCCCGGAGCAAGAGTACTGTCGAGATCGTTTGGCAGGGACGCTACGCCACATTCTCGGAGATTGATGAGCAGGCACGCGGGCTTCAAGACATAGCATCGGATGGGCGCCTGCGGGCGCCGATGTCGGGCTGCGTGGTGAAAGTGCTCGTCTGTGTCGGGGACCGCGTCGCTCGGGGTGATTGTCTCGTTGTGCTCGAAGCCATGAAAATGGAAACGGAGCTTCGCGCCGGGGTTGATGGCGTGGTGACCGTGCTCGATGCTCGCGTCGGTGAACAGGTTACCGCGCAGCACGTCCTTGCGGAAATCTCGATCGATGAGGCCGCATAATGTCCAAGCGGATCAGGATTGGCTGCGCCTCCGGCTTCTGGGGCGATAGCGAGGATGGTGCCCGCCAACTGCTCTACCGGGATCGCGTGGACTATCTGGTCTTCGATTATCTGTCCGAAGTCACGATGTCGATCCTGGCGCGTGCTCGGGCTAAGGATCCGCGGCTCGGCTATGCCCGCGACTTCGTTTCCCCCACGATGCGTGGGCTCCTCGGGCGTATTGCCGAGACTGGGACAAAGGTCATTGCCAATGCCGGGGGTATCAATCCCCTCGCCTGTCGAGATGCGCTAGCAGATCTTATCGACAAGCAGCGCCTCAATCTGAAGATCGC